>CAZVPB010000106.1:0-7833 GCA_964628165.1 uncultured Cyanobium sp. | reverse complement strand
AAATGCTAAGAAGCGATGCATTTCTTCATTGTACTGAATCGCCATTTCGAATATGGAGGCCCGCATGTCAGGGGTCACTCGTTTATCTTGGCCCGCCGAGTTGTGCGTTGCCTCCGTCGCACTGAGTTGATTCTCCGATGATCATACCTGTCCCTGCCCACGCCATGGCATCTGATGCGCCTTTGCACCTCTCTCGTGGCATGCTGCGTGCCATTGGCACCAAAGTATCCGTACATTTCAGAGAGCGCATCCCAGATGCCAGGCATATCATTCTGGTCAGCAACCATCGAAGTCCGCTCGATGCTCCATTATTGATGTCAGCCATCGATCAGCCGATTCGATTCGCCTGTCATCACTACATGAGCAGAGTTCCCTTGCTGCGGGAGATGGTGGCGTCCATGGGGGCTTTCCCCCTTGATGCTCATGGCCAGAGACAGAAGAACTTTTTTCAAAGGGCGGTTGAACACGTCCAATCAGGACAGGTGGTTGGAGTGTTTCCAGAGGGGGCATCACCGATGATCAACCATCTTCCTCCAGATCAACTGAGTTCGTTTCATCGTGGTTTCGCCCATCTCGCCTTGCGAGCACCGGTCGACGATCTGGCCATTCTGCCTGTGGCCATCGCATCGAATGCAGAGCAGGTTCACACGGTGGCCCCGTTGAGGCTCTTCAACTGGATCGATCCTTCAGAGCCTCTCTTCGATGGCACCGGTTGGCACTATGCCATCATCTATCAAAGTGTCCGTCTTCTCTTTGGACATCCTATACATATCCATGAAAGTATGCGACAGAAGTATCATGGTCAAAATGGTGGCGCACTGGCCAAGGAGATGACTCAGATGTGTCACTCACAAATTCTCAGCTTGCTGCAGGAGGCTGCTCCTGATCCTGCCCACACTTGATGACGATGGCGAACCTCTCTCTGCGCTTCCTCACGCCCAGGGGAATCAGACCCGGCTTGCCATTGTTCATTTATTTTCCGGGAATGGATGGGACTGGGGAGTTGCTGCGGCCGCAGCTTGCCCAGCTGGGTGCTCTATTTGATATCCGGTGTCTGTCGATTCCCCCAGATGACTTAATGGGCTGGGAAGGAGTGCTGGCGCAGGTGTCCCACCTGATCACACAGGAGAAGCGCCGTACCCCGTCACGTCCCATTGTTGTTTGTGGCGAATCTTTTGGTGGTTGCCTTGCTCTGCAGCTAGCTGCTTATTTCCCGCATCTGTGTGACCGGTTGGTTCTGGTCAATCCTGCTTCTTCGGCAAGCAGTCAGAGCTGGATGGGCTGGGGAGCCTCGGTCACCAGGTGGCTGCCCGGTACTCTTTACCGTCTCTCCACCCTAGGCTTGCTCCCCCTCCTGATTGCACCCCATCGCGTCTCCAGTGCAAATCAACAGGCGCTCCTGAGAGCCATGCAATCCGTAAGCCCTCAGACCGCTGCATGGAGAATATCCATGCTCAGTCAATTCATCCTTGAACGACTTCCCTTGGCGCGAATTTTCCAACCTTCCCTGGTGCTGGCTTCAGGGGCTGATCGAATTCTTCCTTCGGTGGCGGAGGCAAGGAAACTGTTTCGGTATCTTCCGAATCTGCGATCAGTTCTGCTGCCGGAAAGCGGTCATGCGTGCCTATTGGAGTCAAAAACTCAACTGACAGGAATTCTCAAATCCCATGATTTCTGCGGCAGCACGAGCAATCTTCTCGTTCATCAGCAATCTTGAATGGATCGCTTTCCTTTGTCCAGTCTCTCGTCTGAATGTCGATCTACCTCTGCTCTGACTACCGGGGTGCTGATTGAATCTGCCCATGCACGTTTATCATGGCCGCAGATGTCCATCGCCCTCGATGGTCCTTCCTTCTCGACCGTTGATCCGGCAGGAGCTGATCGCTGAATGACCTGGTCAGATGGCTGTCCCAGCCACAGGGTCCGAACCACTCCGCTTCGCTGGATGGTTGCCGTATTTCTCCTCGCCGGCCCGCAACTGCTGCCCGCCCGTCCGGCGGGGGCTCTGGAAGAGCTGGAGCTCCGCCTGCCCCTCCTGGACACGAATCTGACCATCCGCCTCGATGAACTTCGCGACGGGGGGAGTCTGTGGAGCGGCTCGAGCGACCTCGCCGAGCTGGACCGTGCCACCGATGGCGCCATCGGCCGGATGGCCCTGCGGCTGTTCAACCATTCCATTCCGCTCCCCTCCGGGGTGGCGCGGGGGCTCGAGGGCTCGGTGGGTTCACCGCTGCTCCATGAAGCCCTGCTGGCCACCACCGCTCTGGTGCGCATCGACGGAATTCCGACGGACCTCAGCGGTGCAGCCCTCTCCGAGGCCCTGAGCCTCAGCGAGCGGGATGGGTCGGTGACCCTTCTCTCCCTCCTGCGGGCCATGCCGGGAGGGAAGGCTTCCGTGGACTTGCAGCGGGCCGTGTTCGTGCTCGAGCGGCTCAAGCGGCAGCAGGCGCCGGCCCGGCAGCTGCTGGCGAGGACCCAGAAGATCGCAGCCGATCCCGCTCTCCTGCGCCGGGGGGGGGTCCCGGTGGCGCGGCGGGAGCTGCAGCTCGCGGTGGAGCACCGCCCCCGCCCGCTGCGCACGGTGGCCCTGCTGCCTCAGGGGCCAGCGCCCCTGGGGCTCGTGCTCATCTCCCATGGGCTCTGGGATGCACCGGTGAACTTCGAGGGCTGGGGGCGGCATCTGGCCAGCCACGGGTATGCCGTGCTGCTGCCCGAGCATCCAGGCAGCGACAAGGCCCAGCAGGCAGCGATGCTCTCGGGGAAGATCCCCCCTCCGGCCCCAGAGGAACTGGGCCTGAGACCTCTAGATATCAGCGCCGTGCTCGATGCCGCCGAAAGTGACGGGCTGGGCCTCGGGAGGATTCCCGCTGTGCGCGCCGTGGTGCTGGGGCATTCCTGGGGGGCGATCACGGCGCTACAGCTGGCCGGCCTCAGACCCAGTGACGGCAGGCTGGAGAGACGCTGTGGAGATCTGAACGATCCCGAGGCCAATGTCAGCTGGGTTCTGCAGTGCAGCTTTCTGCGCTCAGCCAATCAGGCGGATGTGGCGGACCCCCGGGTGATCGGGGCGGTGGCCGTGAGCCCACCGCTGCGGCTCCTCTTCGATCACGGCGCCTCAAGGGACATGCACGGCCGGGCCCTGGTGGTGAGCGGCTCCGACGACTGGGTGGTGCCCTTCGGACCGGAAGCTCTCCTGCCCTTCGAGGGGGTCCGGCAGAGGCGCGGCCACCAGCTGGTGCTGGCCGATGGAGGCACCCACTTCAACCTGCGCCCCGGCCCCGAGGGGGAACGTGCGGTGCTGAGGGGGCTGATGCTGGCCTGGGTGCAGCAGGTCTTCGCCGCCGGCGAGGCGGCCCGACCAGCCCCAGGAGCCTCGCCTCTGCTGCCGGCCTCCGGCTGGGGGGATGCCGAGAGATCCCTCTTCGAGGTCACACCGGCCGTTCCGGGGGGGGAGGGTGCCCGCCGGGACGACCCTCAGGCCGCCGGGGACGATCCAGCCCCGGTCTTCCGGCCGGCAATCCAGCGCCCGTAGCGCCCCACCAACCCCGCCGCGCTGAGGCCGTGCAGCACCACGCTCAGGAGCACGGTGAGGGTGATCACATCCGCCACTTCACGGCCGTGGGGGAGGCTGGAATCGAACACCATCACCGCGAACACGATGCTGGCCAGGCCACGGGGGCCGAACCAGCCCACGAAGAGGGTGCTCCAGCGATGGAGCCGGAGCCCCTTTAACGCCAGGGCCACGGGCAGCATTCGCACCAGGGTGAGGCTCAGCACGGCGTACGCCAATGTCGTGGTCGTCAACGCCGCCAAGGCACGGGGCAGCACCGCTGCGCCGAAGACGACCCAGGTGAGGAGGGAGAGCACATCGCCGCTGCCCTCTGCTGCCGCCAGGTCCTCCTCCTTGGTGCGACGCGTGACACCTCCCATCACCAACCCGCCGCAGAAGCTGGCGATGAAGCCGCTGCCGCCGAGAATCTGGGCCGATGTGAAGCAGGCTGCCGCCATGGCCACGGCCAGAACAGGCCGCCAGTCCTGAGCGATCCAGCCGCGGGCGGCGCAGGCGTCGCGGCACAGGCATCCGAGGTAGACGATGACGACCCCCACCAGCACCCCCACACCGATCTCCTCGATGAAGAACGTGCCCAGGCGTCCGAGCCCGCCTGCGTTCGCTTCACCGCTGCCGGAGAGGGTCAGCAGGAAGAGCAGGAACGGCACGCAGATGCCGTCGTTGAGGCCGCTCTCGGCGTTGAGTCCCTCCCGGATCGGCTCCGGTACCCGCGGATCGGTCACCACCGGCTGGCCGAGGGCGGCATCGGTGGGGGCCAGGGCGACGGCCAGGACCGCTGCCTCCGCCAGGATGAACTGCGGAAACATCCAGCGCGCCAGCACGGCCCCGAGCACGATCGTGAGGGGCAGACCCACCCCCAGCAGCCTTACCGGCAGGCGTGCACTGTCGCGCAGCACCGGCAGATCGGAGTTGGCGGCATCGGTGAAGAGGATCAGCGCCAGGGTGAACTCGGCGATCGTGCGCAGGCTCTCGGAATCCACCCGGAAACTGAGCCAGCCCAGCCCGGCGGGCCCCAGCGCCCAGCCCGCCACCAGGAAGGCCATGGCGGCGGAGATGGGGGTGCTCCGCAGGCGCCCGGCGACGAGGGAATAGGCAAACACGAACAGGGACAGCACAGCCCAGTCGAGGTAACCCTGAATCACCGGCAGGCGCCCGCAGATATCGCGTCACCCTACCCGCGCAACATGTAAAGATCGCAAGAGTGGCGGGAGAGGGGCAGAATTGACCTGCCCACCGGTCGATCACCCCGGTCCGATGCAGAGGAGGAGTACACGACGCAGGCAGTGGCTTTCCTTTCTCGTTGGAACGGTGATCAGCCTGGGTTTCTCTCCTGCCCAGGCGCAGGTGGATGCGTCACCTCCTGAGCGTAAGCTGAGGGTGGGCATCAACGGAGACCCTCCCGCCCTGGTGAGGAATGGTGAATCAGGTCTCGAAGGTCTGGCGATCGCCTACTGGGAACACCTGGCCCGTGACCTGGGCCGGGAGTACACGTTCGTGGAGTTCGCAAGCGTCGATGAATCCCTCTCGGCCCTCGCCGATGGCAGAGTCGATCTCGCGATCGGTGACATCACGATCACCTTCCAGAGGATCCGGGAATTCGATTTCACCGAACCCATCGCACAGGAGAATCTCACCCTCCTTCTTCCCCCCGCTCCCCCCAGTCTCTGGGAGACGCTGCGCCCTTTTCTCGGGTGGGCTTTCCTCTCCTCCATCGGCGGCATCTATCTCTGCCTTCTCATCGTGGGAAACCTTCTGTGGCTTGTGGAGCACCGGCACAACCACCTCTTTCCCAGGGCGTATCGAAAAGGTCTTGCCCAGGGCGTCTGGTGTGCCCTGGTCACCCTGACCACGGTGGGATACGGCGACGTCGTGCCGGTGACCAGGGCTGGGCGCATCATCGCCGGCACATGGATGATTCTCTCGGTCGTCATCGTCACCTCCCTTACCGCCGGCATCGCCACCACCCTTGCCCTGGCGTTCTCCGAACGCCCCGCCACAACGATCAGCACTCCGGCTGATCTGAGAGGAAAACGAATCGCTACTGTGGGAAGACGTTCTGCCTCGACACAGTGGGCGAAGTTCTATGGAGCAAGGCTGAATGTCGTTTCGGGGCTTGACGAGGCCATCGCACTGCTTGGCAACCATCAAATCGACGGCGTCATGGCCAATCGCCATAGTCTGGAGTACTACCTCCATATCCACCGCCGATCACCCCTCAAGCTGGCTGCCTTCGATATCGCTTCGGCCTATGTGGGCATTGCTCTTCCCCGGGAAAGCCCCCTCACCCAACCCCTCAACGAGATCATTCTCCAGCTGCACACCCAGATCCGGCTCCAGGACATCCGCAACAACTGGCAGACCTACATTCATGTCTCACCATCCGGCGATACCGACATGAACGCCCCGGCTGGCCATGAAGGACATGAGTGAATCCAGAGGCAGTCTTGCCACGCCTCGGGTTCAGCTCCTGCAGGGAATCCTCCCACTCCGGCCCGGCGGCCTTCAGGCGGACGTGGTGGCCGGCATCACCCTTGCTGCCCTGGCGATCCCCGAGGTGATGGGTTACACCCGCATCTCCCAGACGCCAGTGGTGACGGGCCTTTACACGATGCTTCTGCCCATGGTGGCCTTCGCCCTGCTGGGCGGCTCACGCCATCTGGTGGTGGCGGCCGACTCCGCCACCGCAGCGATCCTGGCGGCCACCCTCCTGGGCATGGCAGCGCCGCAATCTCCCGAATACGTGGGCCTCACCATGGCGGTGGCCCTGGTGGTGGGGGTGTTTCTTCTGCTCGCCGCGGTGTTGCGGCTTGGCTTTCTGGCCGACTTTCTCTCCCGCAGCGCCCTGATCGGTCTGCTGAGCGGGATCGGCATCCAGGTGGCCGCCGGCGAACTGGGGGGGCTGCTGGGCCTTGCCAAGCAGGGCAGCGGGGCTCTGCAGCAGGTCGCCTCGGTGCTCACCCGTCTCGGGCAGGCCCATCCCGGCCATCTGCTGTGCGCCCTGATCGTGTTTGCTGTGATCGTGGCGTGCAGGTGGTGGAATCCCCGGATCCCCGGGGCTCTGATCGCCGTGGCCGGCAGCATCGCGGCCAGCTGGCTGTTCGATCTCCAGGCCCACGGACTTCCGGTGGTGGGAACGGTGCCGGGGGGGCTGCCCCAGCTCACCCTGCCTCGGCTGGAACCCGCCCAGTGGAACCAGGTGCTGCTCACCGCCGCCTCCTGCTTCGTGGTGATCCTGGCCCAGAGCGCTGCCACCTCGCGGGCCTACGCCCAGCGCTACGACGAGCGCTGTGACGAGAACGTGGATCTCGTGGGCCTGGCCTGCGCGAACGTCGCGGCTGGCCTGAGCGGCACCTTCGTGGTGAACGGCAGCCCCACCAAGACCGAGATGGTGGACGCCGCAGGAGGGCGCAGCCAGATCGCCCACCTCACCACGGCCGCGGTCGTGCTGGTGGTGCTGCTGTTTCTGACGGGGCCTCTCGGGCTGATGCCGGCCGTGGTCCTCTCCACGATCGTGTTCCTGATCGGCCTGAAGCTGATCGATCTGGCCGGGATGCGGGAACTCTGGCGGCTGCGGCGCGGAGAGTTCGTCATCGCCCTCGCCACGGTGGCCACCGTGGCGCAGATCGGCGTGATGCAGGGAATCGTGCTGGCGGTGATGCTGTCGCTGATCGAGCACGTGCGACACACCTACCGGCCCCGCACACGCCTGTGGAGTCCGAATCCGGAGGGCAAGGGGTGGCACACCGTGCCCGTGGCACCCGGCATCTTCGCTGCCCCGGGGATCATCGCCTACCGATTCGAGGCCAACCTCTTCTATGCGAATGCCAATCGCTTCACCGAGGAGGTGCTGCGGATCGTGTCCTCGCAGAGCGAACCCGTGCGGGGGCTCGTCATCGATGCCTCCGGCATCGACGACATCGACTATTCCGCCGGCAAGGCCCTGCAGCAGCTGAGCCGGCAACTGCATCCCCGCGGCATCCGCACCGCCCTGGTGACCGGCTCGAAAACGATCATGAGCCAGATCCTGCGCTTCGGGATTGGCGCCGGGGAGGGGGGTGTCGGCAGTTTCTCCACGGTGAAGAAGGCGATTCATGCCCTGCAGCAGGAAGCAGAACCCCCGGCCTCGAGGGCATAGGGCCTGAGCAGCCTGATCAATGACTTCGGGATGATCTGGACACGAACTTTTGCAACGCTCCGCCGGCCCCGAGGGCCCTTCTTGAAGTATCACGAAAGAAGAAGCCAGGGATCCATGGGCAGCAACT
>CAZVPB010000105.1:0-7977 GCA_964628165.1 uncultured Cyanobium sp. | reverse complement strand
GGAACATGAGGCTGAAGGCCCAGACGAAGTGGGCACCCAGGAACATCAGGCCATACGCACTGGAGGAGGAGCCGTAGCTGTTGATCACCTGTGCGGCCTGAGCCCAGAGGAAGTCACGAAGCCAGCCATTGATGGTGATGGCGCTGGCCGCGAAGTTGCCGTTGGTGATGTGCTGGACGCTGCCATCGGAGCCGATGGTGCCCCACACGTCGCTCTGCATCTTCCAGCTGAAGTGGAAGATCACGATCGAGAGGGAGTTGTACATCCAGAACAGGCCGAGGAACACGTGGTCCCAGGCCGACACCTGGCAGGTACCGCCACGGCCGGGGCCGTCGCAGGGGAAGCGGAAACCGAGGTTCGCCTTGTCGGGGATGAGGCGGGAGCTGCGGGCATAGAGCACGCCCTTCAGCAGGATCAGCACCGTCACGTGGATCGTGAAGGCGTGGATGTGGTGGACCATGAAGTCGGCCGTCCCGAGGGGGATCGGCGCGGCCGCCACCTTGCCGCCCACCGCAACGACGGAACCGTTGAACACCTCGCTGACGCCCGCCAGGGCGTTGGGAGCGGTGGTGCCGGCAGCGGCGGCGTGAAGGCCCTGGATCCACTGGGCGAACACCGGCTTCAGCTGGATCGCCGAATCGCTGAACATGTCCTGGGGACGGCCCAGGGCACGCATGGTGTCGTTGTGGATGTAGAGGCCGAAGCTGTGGAAGCCCAGCCAGATGCAGACCCAGTTGAGGTGGCTGATCAGGGCATCGCGGGCCTTGAGCACGCGGTCGAGCACGTTGTCGATGTGCTTGGCCGGGTCGTAGTCACGCACCATGGCGATGGCCGCGTGGGCCCCCGCCCCCACCACCAGGAATCCACCGATCCACATGTGATGGGTGAACAGGGAAAGCTGGGTGGGGTAATCGATGCCGATGTAGGGATAGGGCGGCATCGAATACATGTGGTGCGCCACGATGATCGTGAGCGAACCGAAAAGGGCGAGGTTCAGGCCCAGCTGGGCATGCCAGGAGGTGGTCAGAAACTCGTAGAGACCGTTGTGGCCGTTCGGAGCGGGGAACAGCAGGGGATCACCCTTCTGGCCCTCCAGGATCTCCTTGATGCTGTGGCCGATGCCCCAGTTGGTCCGGTACATGTGACCGGCCACGATGAAGAGGACGGCGATCGCCAGGTGGTGATGGGCGATGTCCGTCATCCAGAGGCTGCCGGTGACGGGGTTGAGACCTCCCTTGAAGGTGAGGAAGTCGCTGTAGGCGGCCCAGTTGCCGGTGAAGAAGGCGGAGATGCCCGCTCCGAATCCCGGGAACAGCTGGGTCAGCAGATCCTGGTTGAGGAATTCGTGGGGCAGCGGGATGTCGGCGACGGAGGCGATCGTCTTGCCGTTGAGGACGAGCGGCTCACCGGCGTCGATGGCATCCATCAACTGGGTGGTGGGCAGCGAGACGTGCAGCAGGTGCCCGGTCCAGGAGAGGGATCCGAGCCCGAGAAGGCCGGCCAGATGGTGGTTGAGCATCGACTCAACGTTCTGGAACCACTCGAGCTTCGGGGCGGCCTTGTGGTAATGGAAGACGCCCGCGTTGAGCATGAGGCCCGCCATCACCAGGGCGCCGATGGCGGTGCAGAGGAGCTGGAACTCGCTGGTGAAGCCCCAGGCCCTCCAGACGTGGAAGAGACCGGAGGTGATCTGAATGCCGTGGAAACCGGCACCCACGTCACCGTTGAGGATTTCCTGGCCGAAGATGGGCCAGACCACCTGCGCGCTCGGTTTCACGTGCAGGGGATCGGCCAGCCAGCCGGTGTAGTTGGAGAAGCGGGCACCGTGATAGAAGGCGCCGCTCAGCCAGATGAAGATGACGGCCAGATGGCCGAAGTGAGCGGCGAAGATCTTGCGTGAGACCTCTTCGAGATCGCTCGTGTGGCTGTCGAAGTCGTGTGCGTTGGCGTGGAGGTTCCAGACCCACGTTGTGGTCTTGGGACCCTTGGCGAGGGTGCGATCGAAGTGACCGGGCTTGCCGAACACCTCGGGATCGGCCGCGACCGGATCGCGGTCGACCATGGCCTTCGCCGTTTTCCCACGCTCGGGTGGGCTGATGGTCATCGAGAAGTTCCTCGAGGGACGGAATCGAGGTGGAGGTCCACCCCTTCGGCCCTGCCGGGGATCCGGCGTGGGCCGATGGGACCCATGGCTGCGGAGGCGACGAGCGCGGACCGTGGCCACGGGCGCCGGGCGGACGGGGCGAGCACCCTCATCCGGACCGGCACGGTTGGGCCCCGAAGGGGACCGCTGGCGGAAGTATAGGGGGATCATTCAAGTCGATTCGGCGGGCAGTTACAAAGGTTCAACCCCTCGGATTTCCAGGCTGGGACTGGGGTCTGGGGGAGAGTTGTCAACACCCAGAGAGAATGATTTAAGGGAAATCGATAGAACCCGTCCTTCCTGAGTTGCGCGCCGTGGGAGCAAGAATGGGCCCCGTGACGGCCCAAAGCAGAATGGCGCCGAATGGCGGCGACGACGTGGGCAGGCGATCGATGGACGGCCGGCGACCTGCCTGGCATCGGCCCCTCACCCCGCTGATCGGGCTGCTCCTGGCCCTGTTCCTGGCGGCGCCCCCCGTGGCGGCGGCCTTCGGCCTGCCCGGCTGGGGAGGCGCACGGCAAGGCGGAGCGGCACCGCAGAAATCCGCGTCCACACCGATCCAGGAGGTGGCGCCACCCGGGTCCGTGCAGCAGCTGCGGGCCGGGCTGGGGGAACGGCGCCCCCGCCTCGCCATCACCGCCCCGGCCGATGGAGCGCTGCTGCCGGAGGGTCCCTGGACCCTGCGGCTGGAGCTGGAGGACTGGCCCCTGGTGGACGCCGGGGAATTGGGGCTGGGACCCCATCTGCAGGTGCAGCTCGACGACCAGCCGGCCATGGCCGTCACCACCACGGAGGTGTCGATGCCTTCGCTGGCGCCGGGCAGTCATCGTCTCACCGCCTACGCCGCCTGGCCCTGGGGCGAAGCGGTGAAGGACCCCGGAGCCTGCCGCCAGATCCGCCTGCACCGGGTGGCAGCGAATCCTCTCGCGCTGCCCGCCGCCGGCAGTCCCCAGCTGCTGCTGGTGAGCCCGGCGGAGCCGAGGCAGGCCGAGCCGGTGCTGCTGGACTGGCTGCTGCTGGATGCGCCGCTGCAGAACCTCCGGGAGGGGGATGACCGGTGGCGGCTGCGGGTGACCCTCAACGGCGACAGTTTCCTGGTGGACCGCCAGGAACCGCTCTGGCTGAAGGGCTGGCGTCGCGGCGGCAATGCGCTCCTCATGGAGCTGGTGGACCCCCGCGGCAATCCCCTCAATCCCCCGTTCAACAGCCTGGTCCGCGAGGTGATCGTGGCTGCCGGGGCCGACGACTCGCCCTGGTGGGGGGTGAGCCGTCTGAACGAGGAGCAGCTGGCCGTGCTGCTGGGCCGAACCCCGCCGGCTCCTCCGCCACCGCTGGAGCCCCCGCCCCGGGAGACCGCCGTGGAACCCGAAGGGCCAGCAGGCTCCGCCCCGTCCCCGACCACGGAAGACGCGGACCCGGCAGAACCGTCCGGGGAGAGGCCGTCGGCAACGGAACCGCAACGGGAGCCACGGACCGGCACCGAACTCCCAGGGCAGAACTCCGCCCCGTCGGCCCCCTCCACGGCGGAGCCCGGAGGAGACGAACCGACAGGGGCAGAAGCCGCCTCGGGAAGGAGGCAGGAGTCAGAACCCCAAGAAGAAGAACAGGAAGACGGGGTGCAGGAGAGCGAACCGCAAGAGCGGGAACAGCAGGAAGTGTCGGCCGCGTCCCCAGCCGCGGCGGCCCCCGCTCCGGAGGCGACCGGGCCGTGAGGACCGCCGCACGCCCCGTGGTGGCCCTGGGATTCACGCCCTCGGCGGAACCCGTGCTCCGCCTGATCGAGCAGGCGGGCCTCAGCACCGAAACGCTCTGGCCCCAGGGCCCCAGGGCCTCCGACTGGCTGAGGGAACGCTGGGCGGGCCTGGGCGCCGTGGTGGCGGTGGGGGCCGCCGGCATCGTGACCCGCCTGGTGGCTCCCCTGCTCACCGACAAGCACCACGATCCCGCCGTGCTTGTGATCGACCCCGCCGGCCGCTACGTGGTTCCCCTGCTGGGAGGGCACGGCGCCGGCGGGGAGCGGCTCGGCCGGCGGATCGCCGGCCTGCTGGGGGGGCAGCTGGTCCTCACCGGCAGCAGCGGCAGCAGCGGCAGGCTGCCCCTCGATGACTTCGGCACCGACTGGGGCTGGCGGCGGGGAGGCGGGGACTGGAATGCCCTCATGGCCGCGGCCGCGGCCGGCATGCCCCTGACGGCACGACAGGAGTGCGGCCTCGAGGAGTGGCGCGGGCTGGAGGCGGCGGCCGACCTTCGGCATGGCGAGGCGCAGGCCGACCTGGTGATCGGGCCCCGGCTGGGACCGGGCTGCCGCTGGCATCCCCCCTGCCTGTGGCTCGGCCTGGGCTGCGAACGGGACACCAGCCCTTCCCTGGTGGAACGGCTGGTGGAGGAGAACCTGCGGGCCTGCGGACTGGCGGCCGCCGCGGTGGCGGGACTCGCCAGCATCGCGCTGAAATCCGATGAGACCGCCCTGCTGGAGCTGGCCCGCCGCCGGAGCTGGCCCCTGCGCCTCTTTCCGGCGGCAGCGCTGGCCGCGGTGGCGGTGCCCCATCCCTCCGCCCGGGTGAAGCAGGAGGTGGGGACCGCCAGCGTGGCGGAGGCGGCCGCGATCCTGGCCGCCGCGTCGGTGGACGGCCAGGATCGGGCCCCGCAGGCCAGCGCCCCCCTGCTGCTGCCCAAGACGGTGGGGCGCCCCCAGGGGGACGAGCGGGGTGCCGCCACACTGGCGGTGGCACTGGCCCGCCGGCAGTGGGCCCCGCAGCGGGGGTCCCTGCATCTGGTGGGCAGCGGACCGGGACGGCTCGACCTTCTCACCATGGATGCGCGCCGAGCCCTGGCCGAGGCGACGGTGTGGGTGGGATACGGCCCCTATCTCGACCTGCTGGAGCCGCTGCGGCACCCGGGGCAGCTGCGGCGCGAGGGGCGCCTCACCGAGGAACGGGAGCGCTGCGCCGAGGCCCTGGCCCTGGCGCGGGCGGGCGTGGGGGTGGCCCTGATCTCCTCCGGCGACAGCGGCATCTACGGCATGGCCGGGCTCGCCCTCGAGCTGTGGCTCGATCTGGAGGCCGCCGAGCGCCCCCTCTTCGAGGTGCATCCGGGGGTGTCGGCGGTGCAGCTGGCGGCCGCCCGGGCGGGCGCCCCGCTCATGCACGACTTCTGCACCATCAGCCTCAGTGACCGGCTCACGCCCTGGCCGGTGATCGAGGGGCGTCTGCGGGCCGCGGCGGCGGGGGACTTCGTGGTGGCCCTCTACAACCCCCGCTCGCGGGGGCGCCACTGGCAGCTGGAGAGGGCGCGGCAGATCCTGCTGAAGGAGCGGCCGCCGGAAACGCCGGTGGTGGTGGCCCGCCAGCTCGGAAGGGAAGGGGAGCAGGTGGTCCTGCACACCCTGGCGGGATTGCCCGTGGAGAGCGTCGACATGCTCACCCTGGTGCTGGTGGGCAGCACCAGCTCCAGGGTCGCCGCCGGCCGCATGGTCACCCCCAGGGGGTATGCCGGGCCGGGGGGAACAGGAGGCGAGGAATCGGGATGACAGGATTCGAACCTGCGGCCCCTTCGTCCCGAACGAAGTGCGCTACCAAACTGCGCTACATCCCGATGGGGGGACTTTAGGCGATGGCTTCCGCCGGGCTCGGGGCGGCCCCGGCCGGCCTGCCTAGAGTCCAGCGGCCGCTTCCGAGCCCTTGACTCCGAGCCCCAGCCACCTCACCGCCTCCGCTCCCGCCGCAGGGGGCAAGCCGCCCTGGCTGAGGGTGAAGGCACCCCAGCGGGAGCGGATCGGAGAGGTGGCCGACCTGCTGGTGGACCTGCGGCTCAACACGGTCTGCCAGGAGGCCAGCTGCCCCAACATCGGCGAATGCTTCGCCGCGGGAACCGCCACCTTTCTGATCATGGGGCCGGCCTGCACCCGTGCCTGCCCCTACTGCGACATCGCCTTCGACCGGAGCCAGCGGGTCCTCGATCCCACCGAACCGGACCGGCTGGCCGAGGCGGTGGGGAGGATGGGCCTGGCCCACGTGGTGATCACCTCGGTGAACCGGGACGACCTCGCCGACGGCGGGGCCAGCCAGTTCGCGGCCTGCATCAGGGCAGTGCGGCAGCGTTCGCCCCTCACCACGATCGAGGTGCTGATCCCGGATTTCTGCGGTGACCCCGCAGCGCTCGCCACCGTGATGGACACCTCGCCGGAGGTGCTGAACCACAACATCGAGACGGTGCCCCGTCTCTACCGCAGCGTGCGGCCCCAGGGCAGCTATCGGCGCTCCCTCGACCTGCTGCGCCGGGTGCGGCAGGGATGGCCCCGCACCTACACCAAGTCGGGACTGATGGTGGGCCTCGGCGAAACGCAGTCGGAGGTGAAGGAGGTGATGGCGGATCTGCGGCAGAGCTCGGTCGACATCGTCACCATCGGCCAGTACCTGTCGCCGGGGCCGCGCCACCTGGCGGTGGAGCGGTTCGTGCCCCCGGAGGAGTTCGAGGCCTACCGGTGCCACGGCGAAGGGCAGCTCGGGTTCCTGCAGGTGGTGAGCAGTCCGCTCACCCGCAGCAGCTACCACGCCGGCGAGGTGCAGCGGCTGATGCGGGAGCATCCGCGCTAGCTGCGCCAGGCAGCCTCAGGCGGCCACCTGCTCCCGCTCCGCCAGACCGAGCATCGCCTTCTCGCTGGGGGGCACCAGCACCCGGAAGCGGGTCCTCCAGCGGGGCCAGTCGGCGAGGATCGCGGCTGCCCGCTCGCTGCCGGTGTGGGCCAGGTGGGCTTCCAGAAGGGGCCGCAGCAGGGATTCCTGCTCGGGGGTGGTCAGGTCGCAGAGGGCCACGGACTCGCCGTTGAGCCGGTCCGCCACTCCTCCCCGCTCATCGAGCAGGAAAGCGACGCCGCCGGTCATGCCGGCGGCCACGTTGCGGCCGGTGCCGCCGAGAACCACCACCACGCCGCCGGTCATGTACTCGCAGCAGTGGTCGCCGGCGCCCTCGACCACGGCGCGGGCGCCGCTGTTCCGTACGGCGAAGCGCTCGCCGGCCCGTCCGAGGGCGAAAAGTTCGCCGCCGGTGGCCCCGTAGAGGCAGGTGTTGCCGAGGATCACCTTGTTGCCGGGGTCGCGGCTGCCGGGCGGCGGCACGATCACGATCCGGCCTCCGTTGACCCCCTTGCCCACGTAGTCGTTGGCCTCGCCCACCAGGCGCATCTCCATGCCCTGCAGCAGGAAGGCGCCGAAGCTCTGGCCGGCGGCCCCCTCGAAGGTGAGGTCGAGCCTGCCGTCGAAGCCGCGGTTGCCGTGGCGCGCGGCGATCTCCCCGGCCAGGCGGGCACCGACGCTGCGGTCGGTGTTCACGATCCGCAGGGTGCGGGCCATGGTGCCGTGCCCCTCGATGGCCGCCATCAGGGCGGGGTCCGCCAGCAGCTCGTCCTCGAGGATGGGGCCGTTGCCGTGGGCTTCCTCCTCATGGTGGAGCCAGCTGCGGTCGGCAGCCTCGGGAACCGGCTCGAGCAGGCAGGAGAGGTCGATGTCGGCGGTCTTGGCCAGATCCACCTGGCGGCGCCGCAGCAGGTCGTTGCGGCCGATGAGATCCTCGAGGCGGGCCACCCCCAGCACGCTGAGCAGCTGCCGCACCTCCTCCGCCACGAAGAGGAAGAAGTTCACCACGTGCTCCGGCAGCCCGGTGAAGCGCTTGCGGAGCGCCTCCTTCTGGGTGGCGACGCCGACCGGGCAGTTGTTGGTGTGGCAGACGCGGGCCATGATGCAGCCCTCGGCGATCATCGCCACGGAGCCGAAGCCGAATTCCTCGGCGCCGAGCAGGGCGGCGATCACCACGTCCCAGCCGGTCTTGAGGCCGCC
>CAZVPB010000104.1:0-7982 GCA_964628165.1 uncultured Cyanobium sp. | reverse complement strand
TTTTTCTTGGTGGCCTTGTTCATCACCCAGTCGACCACCGGCAGGTTGATCGGACAGACCCTGACGCACACCTCACAGGAGATGCACTTGTCGAGTTCGTAGTGGATGCGGCCGCGATACCGCTCCGAGGGAATGAGTTTCTCGTAGGGATACTGCACCGTGATCGGCCGGCGGCGCAGATGGTCGAAGGTGACAGCCAGCCCCTGGGTGAGGGTCCGGGCGGCATCGGCCGCGTCCCGGGTGTAGTCACCGACCTGCTTGAGGAACCCGAACATGGGGAAGGGGGCGGAGGAACGGGGGGAAACGTGGGGCCCATGATGGCCCGGATCGCCGGAACCCGGCGGATCAGCCGCCGAAGGCGGCGGGAATCGCCAGCTTGAGGGCAGCGGTGACCAGCAGGTTCACCAGGGCGATCGGCAGGAGGAACTTCCAGCCCAGGTCGAGCAGCTGGTCGATGCGCACCCGCGGCACGGTCCAGCGGAGAAGGATCGCCACGAACACCAGCAGGTAGGCCTTGAGGACGGTCATCACGATCCCGGTGGACCCGGTGATCACCTGCACCAGGGGAGCGTCGACCGGCTGGCCCACCACCTGAGCGAGCCACTCCACCGGCACCGGAAAGCCCCACCCGCCCAGGTAGAGCACCGACACCAGAAGGGCGGAGAGGACCAGATTGATGTAGCTGCCCAGATAGAAGAGGGCGAACTTCATGCCGGCGTACTCGGTCTGGTAGCCGGCCACCAGTTCCTCCTCCGCCTCCGGGAGATCGAAGGGCAGCCGCTCGCATTCGGCCAGGGCGCAGATCCAGAAGATGAGGAAGCCCACCGGCTGCCGCCAGATGTTCCAGCTGAGGATGCCGGCGCCGCTCTGCTGCTGGACGATGTCGACGGTGCTGAGCGAATTGCTCATCATCACCACGGCCAGCACGGCCAGGGCCAGGGGGATCTCGTAGCTGATCGACTGGGCCGCGGCCCGCAGGCCTCCGAGCAGGGAATATTTGTTGTTGCTGGAATATCCGCTCATCAGCAGTCCGATGGGCTGGATGCTGCTGAGGGCGATCCAGAGGAAGATCCCCACGCCCACGTTGCTGATGATCAGGTTCTCGCCGAAGGGCACCACCAGCCAGGAGAGGATCACCGGCACCACCACCAGCACCGGACCCAGGGTGAAGAGGAGGGAGTCCGCCCGGGCGGGGATCACGTCCTCCTTGAAGACCAGCTTCAGTCCGTCGGCGAGGGGCTGCAGCACCCCCAGGGCACCGGCGTACTCAGGACCGATGCGCTGCTGGACGGCCGCGGAGATCTTGCGCTCCAGCCACACGCTCACCAGCACACCCACCACGGCGGCGACCAGCACCATGAGCATGGGCAGGGGCAGCCACAGCAGGCGGGCAGCGCCCGGCCCGACGCCGAAACCCTGGAGCAGATCGGTGAAGCCGCTCTGCAGGTCGAGGCCGGGACTGACGACGGTGTTCGTCACCATGGGGCTGCGCAGGTCGACGCAAACTTAGGCCGGAGCGGGCGCCTGCGGACGGCTCTCGAGGGGCAGCCACTGCCGTTCCGGCAGGCCGGTGTAGATCTGCGTCGGCCGGTAGATGCGGTTGGCGCTGAGCTGCTCCCGCCAGTGGGCGAGCCAGCCCGCCACCCGGGCGATCGCGAAGACCGGAGTGAACAGGTCTCGGGGGATGCCGAGCTTGCGGTACACCAGACCCGAATAGAAATCGACGTTGGGATAGATCCCCTTCGGTCCGAGCCGCTCGGCCGCCACCTCCTCGAGGCGCCGCGCCACGTCGTACATCGCGTCGTGTCCGAAGCGGTGGAACAGCTCCTCCGCCAGCCCCTGCAGGATCACGGCACGGGGGTCCTTCACCTTGTACTCCCTGTGGCCGAAGCCCATGATCTTGCGCTTCTCGGCGATGGCCGCGTCCAGCCAGCCCTCCACCCGCTCGGGGCTGCCGATCTCCTCCAGCATCGCCAGCACGTCCTCGTTCGCGCCGCCGTGGAGGGGACCGGCCAGGGTCCCCACCGCCGAGGCCACCACCGCATAGGGATCGGTGAGGGTGCTGGCGGTGACCCGGGCGCTGAAGGTGCTGGCGTTGAGGCTGTGCTCGGCGTGGAGGATCAGACAGGCATCGAAGATGCGGGCCGCCAGAGGATCCGGCTCCCGCTCGGTGAGCATGTAGAGGAAGTTGGCGGCGTAGGCGAGATCGTCTCGGGGCTGGATCGGGTCGTGTCCCTTCCGGATCAGCTGGAAGGCGGCCACCATCGTGGGGATCTTGGCGATCAGCCGCACCACCGCATCCACGATGTACTGAGGGTCGTAGAGGGCGCGGCGGGAGTAGAAGAGGCCCAGGGAGGCGGCACTGGCCTGCAGCGCGTCCATGGGATGCCCCGTGGCCGGGAAGCACTTCATCATGTCGCGGATGCGGAAGCTCACCCGCCGGTGCATCTGCACCTCGTGCTCGAAGTCACGGAGCTGGAAGATCGTGGGCAGCTCGCCCCAGATGAGCAGGTAGGTGGTCTCCAGGAAACTGCTGTGGGCCGCCAGCTGCTCGAGCGGATAGCCGCGGTAGGTGAGGATGCCGCGGGTGCCGTCGATGTCGCAGATGGCCGACTGGGTGGCCGGCACCCCCTCCAGGCCGGGGCTGAAGGCTTTCGCGGCCATGCTTTCGGTCACTTCGGACGGCGGGGACGCCGTCGGGGCGGGTGCACCCTTCCCCCTCGCTCCCCTGCTCTCCGCCGGCATGACGCTGGATGTCGCTGAGGCGAACCTAGGCGGCCGAGCCGGGCCCGGGGGGTAGCGCCCGTGGCCGCACACCGCCCCGGAATCCCTACGTCAGGATCACCCGTGGACTCAGGAGCAGCCGCAGGGTGGCCGCCGGCGACGTCCCGGCCGCCCCGTCCGCATCCTGCAGGTCGAGCACGGCCACACCCGCCTTGCGCAGGGAGATCGCGCCCGCCGGCGCGCCGATCAGCCGGGCCGCCAGCCTTCCGAGGTCCGGTTCATGGCCCACCAGCCCCAGACTCCAGGGGGCCTGGCCCGCCGGGGAGGGGATGGAGCACCACTCCTGAAGCCGTGGAAGGGGGTCGGCCCCGGGGGCCAGTCCCCCCCAGAGCGCCAGGCCGGGGGCGAGCCCGGCCGCCACGGCGATCTCGGCGGTCTGGCGGGCCCGAACGAGGGGGCTGGAGAGCAGACGGTCCACCACCAGCCCCAGGTCCGCCAGGCGCCGGGCCACCGCTTCGGTGCGCCGGCGGCCCCGGTCGGTGAGGGCCCGCTCCTCGTCGGCGCGGCCGCCGCCCCGCTCCTCGGCGATGCCGTGGCGCAGCAGCAGCAGCGCGGTGGGTCTCCCGGTCGGTTCGTCCACCTTCTCCTCCTAGGAGTTCTCGAATTCCAGCCTGGCGTCGAGGCTGAGCCCCTCGGAGTCGGCGGAGGCGGCGAGGGCGAGCCCCCCCACCGGCTCCTCCAGCCCTCCGCCGGCGAGGGCGGCCAGCAGCTGCCAGGGCTGCCAGGAGCGCAGCAGCTGCCGGCTTCGCCCCTGATCCAACGCCCACAGGAAGGCCGCCCCCTCCTGCTCGAGATCGCGCAGCTGCCGGCGGCGGACGGACGTCTGGCGGCCCGCCCCCGGGGGGTCGAGCACCGCAAGGCTGGAACCGCCCCACCAGGCCACCCCGCCGCTCTCACTCCGCCAGCCCGCCAGCGAAGCCTCCAGCCGCCCTGCGGCCGCCTCGCCGCGGCGGCCCTCCCCGCGCGGGGAAGGGGGGCTCAGCCGCGTCCAGACCGTGAGGGAGCGGTCCCCCACCTCCAGGGGCGCGGCGATCAGCCCCTGCGCCGCCAGTTCCGCCTCGATCGCCGCGGGCGGGGGCTGCTCGGCCGGCGTCCCCATCAGCCAGCCGGCGGGGCCGTCCGCCACCAGCAGGTCGCCGCCGTCGGCGGAGGCCACCAGCGGCGGCAGGGGGCCCGCAGCCGCGGAGGGGCGCAGAGCGGCGCGGATCAGGGGAGCGAGCAGGGGCTGCCGCAGCCAGCCCGCCGGGTCCCACGCCAGGGCGAGGCTTTCCGCCCCCCCCATCTCCTGCTTCAGCAGACTCTCCCGCAGTTTCTGGGAACCCTCGCTGCGGAAGGAGGGCCCTGCCTCCGCCGCGGGGTCGGGCAGGTCGAGGAGAGCCCGGGCCCGCAGCGCCATACCCTCCGGCCGCAGGGAGGCCATCACCTGTGCCGGACCAGCCTCCGGCTCCGAAGGCAGAGGCACCCCCAGCCAGCCGGGCAGGGCCCCGGGACGGGCCACCAGCAGGGCCGCTCCCTCGCCGAGACGGTCGAGTCCCCGCTGGAACCCGGGCTGGCCCGCCAGGTTGAGTTCATCGATCTGGGAGACGTCGAGGGCCTGCTCCAGCACGCCCCGGCCCGAGGCGATCAGCACCAGGTCGTCGTCGACCAGGGCCGTGGCGAGGGGCACCGGCCGCCGGCCGAGCAGGGCGCCACGGCCGCTGATCAGCCCCATGCCCCGGTAGGTGCTCACCTGCAGTCCCGTGCCGGCGAGGCTGCGGGTCTGCCAGAACCGCTGCAGGAAACGGCGGGCGCCGTCCCCATCGCGGCTGCGGAGGCTCAGCAGCCAGCCGGCCCCCTCCACGCCGGCGCCGGGTTCGGTGGAGTCGAGCACCGCCAGGCCGATCTGCGGGGCGAGCCAGGGGGCCAGTTCGCTGGGGTAGTCCAGGCCTGCCGCGGCGAAGGCGCCGTCCCGGAGCCGGGCCATGGCGTCGCCGGCGGCGCGGCGCCGGCGGGCCGGGGCCACCGCCCGGGCGTAGTCGACCGGCTCGGCGCCGTCGGTGAAGAGAAAGAGGGCCAGCGGGGCATCCCGCGGCACGAAACGGGCGATCCGAGGCGGCGTGAGCGGCAGATGCTGGAGCCTGAGGGGGCTGCGCTGCCACACCAGCCACCAGCCCGCCAGGCCGAGACCGGCAAGGAGAAGCGTCACCGCCAGCACCACCGCCAGGAAGGGCCGGGCCTTCATGCAGGTCCTGCAGGATGGGCCCATCCTGACCCCAGCCCGCGCCGCCGCCGCCATGACCTCCTCCGCGCCCGCCGCGGCACCCCGCAGCATCTCGGCCCGCGAACTGCATGAACGCCTGGAACGGGGCGAGCCGGTCCAGCTGGTGGACGTGCGCGAACAGGAGGAACTCGATCTGGCGCGGCTCCCCCATCCGGTGCTGCATCTCCCCCTCAGCCGCTCCCGGGAGTGGATGGACCAGGTGAGCGGCCGCCTCGACCGCGAGCGCCCCGTGGCCGTGCTCTGCCATGCCGGGGTGCGGAGCTGGCACTTCTCCTGCTGGCTGATGGAGGCCCACGGCTTCCCGGAGGTGTGGAACCTCAGCGGCGGGATCGATGCCTGGAGCGTGGAGGTGGATCCGCAGGTGGCGCGCTACTGAGCCGGCAGGGGATCATTCCTGCCTACGATCGCCGCACCCCCCGGGTGCTCGCCTGCCTTGGCCAGCCTGCCGCGCCGCCAACAGGAGGTTCTCCAGGCCACGGTGCGGCACTACGTCGACACGGTGGAGCCGGTGGGCAGCCGCACCCTCGTCCGCCGCTTCGGGCTGCCCGCCAGCCCGGCCACGGTCCGCTCCGCGATGGGAGCCCTCGAGCAGCGTGGACTGCTCACCCAGCCCCACACCTCGGCCGGCAGGATCCCCAGCCAGCAGGGATACCGCCTCTACGTCGACGAGCTGCTGCCGCCGCCGGGCGCCGCGGCCCGGCAGCTGGAGCGGGAGCTGGTGGGGGTGGGCCTCCAGTGGGCCTGTCTCGACGATCTGCTGCGGCACATGGCCCGGCGCCTGGCCGATCTCACCGGCCTGCTCAGCCTGATCACGCGTCCCCAGCGGCGGCGGCCGCGGCTGCAGGCGATCCGGCTGGTGGCGAACGGTGAACGGCTGCTGGCGTTCCTGGTGCAGGGAGCGGCCCTCACCACCAGCCTCAACCTGAGGCTGCCGCCCGGCACGGAGGCCGAGGTGCCCATTCTGGAACGCTGGGCCAACGACCAGCTGCAGGCGGACGCCGCCGGACAGATCGCCTGGGAGCGGCTGCCGGCCGAACTGGTGGACAGCGGCGCGGTGCTGCGCCAGGCCCTCGATGCCCATGGCCGGCTGCGGCCCGCCGAACTGGAAGGGGTGGTGGCCGCCGGCCTGGGCGGACTCCTCGCCCAGCCGGAGTTCAGCCATGCCGCCAGCCTGCTGCCGCTGGTGCAGCTGGTGGAGAGCGGTCCCCAGCACCTCCTGGCCGGAGCCGAGGCGATCGCCGCGGAGACGATCTGGATCGGCAGCGAACACCCCCACAGGGCGCTCGACCAGTGCGCGGTGGTGCAGGCGGCCTACCGGGCCGGCGACGGCTCCCGCGGCCAGGTGGCCCTGGTGGGGCCGATGCGGATGGCCTACGCCACCGCCAGGGCGGCGGTGCAATCGGTGGCCTCGATCCTCCAGCGGCTGCTCAGCTGACAGGATCGGAGCCATGACCTATTGCCTGGGGTTCCTGCTCGACGCGGGACTCGTCTTCAGCTCCGACTCCCGGACCAACGCCGGGGTGGACTACATCTCCACCTACAGCAAGATGCACGTGTTCCGGCCGGCCGACGACCGGCTGTTCGTGCTCATGGCGGCCGGGAACCTGGGCACCACCCAGGGGGTGCTCAACCGGATCCGCCGCGACATCGACCACCACGGCTCCCTGCCGGAGAGCGTGGAGGATCTGCGCAGCGGCCACGGACCCGAGCCGAATCTGCTCACCGCCCGTTACCTGTTCGAGGTGGCCAACTACGTGGGCAAGCTGAACGTGGCGGTGCAGAAGGAGTACGTCACGAACCAGCGCCAGGCGGGGGCGGCCGGCGAGGCCAGCTTCATCCTGGGGGGCCAGATCGCCGGCCAGCCCCACGGTCTCTACCTGATCTACCCCCAGGGCAACGCGATCATGGCCACCGAGGAGACCCCCTTCCTCCAGATCGGCGAGAGCAAGTACGGCAAGCCCCCGCTCGACTACGTCGGCCACACCGGCCTCTCGCTCGAGGACGCCGCCCGGCTGTGCCTGGTCTCCCAGGTGATCACCCGCCGCTCCAACCTCACCGTCGGCCCCCCCTTCGAGGTGGCCATGGTCCCCCGCGACGAACTGCGGGTGTCCCACCGGCTGAAGCTGGAGAAGAGCGCCGCGGAGATCGAGCGCACCATGGAGGTGTGGAGCCGCACGATGCAGGAGGCCCTGCAGCGGCTGCCCCGCTTCGCCTGGGAGGAGGATCCCCTCTGAGGCGGGGCCTCAGGCGGACAGCCCGCCGGCCAGCCGTTCCGCCACGGTGTTGACGTCCTTGTCGCCGCGGCCGGAGAGGTTCACCACCACCTCGGTGCCGGGAGCAAGGGTGGGAGCGAGCACCTCCAGGTGGGCGAAGGCGTGGGCCGTCTCCAGGGCGGGGATGATCCCCTCCAGCTGGCTCAGCCGCTGCAGGGCCGCCAGCGCGTCGTCATCGGTCACGGCGGCGTATTCGGCCCGGCCGATCTGGCGGAGGTAGCTGTGCTCGGGACCCACACCGGGGTAGTCGAGGCCGGCGCTGATCGAGTGGGCCTCCTGCACCTGGCCCTCGGAATCCTGCAGCAGCAGGCTCATGGCGCCGTGCAGCACCCCGATCCGCCCCTCGGTGATGGTGGCGGCGTGGCGGCCGCTGGCCACCCCCTCGCCGGCCGCCTCCACGCCCACCAGCCGCACGCCGGTGTCCTGCACGAAGGGGTGGAACAGGCCCATGGCGTTGGAGCCGCCGCCCACGCAGGCCACGAGCACATCCGGCAGGCGGCCGAAGGCCTCCTGGCACTGGGCCTTCGCCTCCTTGCCGATGCAGGCGTGGAAGTCGCGCACCAGCATCGGGTAGGGGTGGGGCCCCGCCACCGAGCCGAGGATGTAATGGGTGGATTCCACGTTGGTCACCCAGTCGCGGATCGCCTCGCTGGTGGCGTCCTTGA
>CAZVPB010000103.1:0-8002 GCA_964628165.1 uncultured Cyanobium sp. | reverse complement strand
GCTACGGCTCCCAGGGCCATGCCCATGCCCTCAACCTCAAGGACAGCGGCATCGACGTGGTGGTGGGGCTGTACGAGGGCAGCAGGTCGGCCGAGAAGGCCCGCGCCGACGGCCTCGAGGTGCTGAGCGTCGCCGACGCCTGCGCCCGGGCCGACTGGATCATGGTTCTTCTGCCCGACGAGGTGCAGAAGGCCGTGTACGAGAAGGACATCGCACCGCACCTGAGCACCGGCAAGGTGCTGAGCTTCGCCCACGGATTCAACATCCGTTTCGGGCTGATCGTGCCGCCGCCGGAAGTGGATGTGGTGATGATCGCCCCCAAGGGCCCCGGCCACACGGTGCGCTGGGAATACCAGAACGGCCAGGGGGTGCCCTGCCTCTTCGCCGTCCACCAGGACGCCTCCGGCAAGGCCCGTGACCTGGCCATGGCCTACGCCAAGGCCATCGGCGGCACCCGCGCCGGCATCCTCGAGACCAGCTTCAAGGAGGAGGCCGAAACCGACCTCTTCGGTGAACAGGCGGTGCTCTGCGGCGGTCTGAGCGAACTGGTGAAGGCGGGCTTCGAAACCCTGGTGGAGGCCGGGTACCAGCCCGAGCTCGCCTACTTCGAGTGCCTCCACGAGGTGAAGCTGATCGTGGACCTGATGGTGAAGGGGGGACTCACGGCGATGCGCGACTCGATCTCCAACACCGCGGAGTACGGCGACTACGTCAGCGGCCCCCGGCTGATCACCGCCGAGACCAAGGCGGAGATGCGGCGGATCCTCGCCGACATCCAGGACGGCACCTTCGCCCGGAAGTTCGTGGCGGAATGCGAGGCGGGCAAGCCGGAGATGACCCAGTGCCGGGAGAGGGACCGGCAGCACCCGATCGAGAAGGTGGGGCAGGGGCTCCGCTCCATGTTCAGCTGGCTGAGAGCCGCCTGAGGCCCCTCCTCCTCCTCCACAGCGACACCAGCGGCCATCCCCTCGCCCCCTGGCTGCTGGTGGTGGTGGCCTGCGGCATCGACCGGCTGGTGGGCGATCCCCACGGCTGGCTCCATCCCGTTCAGGTGATGGGCTGCCTCATCGCCCGGCTGCGGGCCCGGGCGGAGGCCTGGGCCGGCGACATCCCCTCGCGGCTCCGCCTGGCCGGCGCTCTCCTCGCGCTGGTGGTGGTGGGCAGCAGCGGGGTGGCGGGCTGGTCGATCGAACGGCTGGCGCTGGCATGGCCCGTGCCGGGAGGATTCCTGCTGCTGGTTGGACTCGCCAGCGCCCTGGCCGGCCGCAGCCTCGAACAGGCCGTCCGCGGTGTGGTGGCCGCCCTTCCGGATCTGGTCCGCGCCCGGACACGGCTGGCGGGCATCGTGGGAAGGGACGTGGAGCACCTCGATGAGGCCGAGGTGCTGCGGGCGGCGGCCGAGACGGCGGCGGAGAACGCGGTGGATGGCCTCTTCGCCCCGCTGTTCTGGATGCTCACGGGCGCTCTCCTCTGGACGCTCCATCCGGAGGCGGCAGGACCGCTGGCCCTGGCCTGGGGTTTCAAGGCGGCCAGCACCCTCGATTCGATGCTGGGATACCGGCAGGGCCGTCTCCGCTGGCTCGGGACCGCGGGGGCGCGGCTGGACGACCTGCTCACCTGGCCCCCCTGCCGTCTGGTGGCCCTCAGCCTGCCCCTGGTGGCCGCCAGTCCGCTGAACCTGCCTCGCCTGGTCCGCAGGGCCCTGGCCGAGGGAGGTGCAGACCCCTCTCCCAATGCGGGGGTCTCCCAGGCGGTCTACGCGCTCGTGGCCCGCGTGCGACTGGGCGGAGTGAACCGCTACGGCGGCAGGATCCGCCGCAAGCCCGTGCTGGCGGCGGAATGTCCTCCGGCGGATGCAAGGGCGGTGGAGCGGATCCTCACCTTCACCACCCGCCTCGAACTGGCCTGGATCGTGGCGGGTGGCGCACTCGTCGCGGCCTCCTCCCGCCTCCCGGCCGTCTGATGGAGAGGGAGGGGAGATGATCTCCGGAGGTCAGTAGGCACCCCGGTCGCGGGGATCGAGAACCACCCCGAAGGTGCGCAGCAGAATCGAGAGATCCAGCAGGAAGGAACGCCGGCGTGCATAACGGACGTCCAGGGAGACCCTCCTGGAGTAGGAGAGGTTGTTGCGGCCGGAGACCTGCCAGAGACCGGTCAGACCGGGTCGCACCATGAGCACGTCGTCCATGCGGTCGCCATAGCGGGAGATCTCGCCGGTGACGATCGGGCGGGGACCGACCACGCTCATCTCGCCGCGGAGCACGTTGAGGAACTGGGGCAGCTCATCGAGGCTGGATCGGCGAAGGAACTTGCCGATGGGTGTGATGCGCGGATCGTTCTTCAGCTTGAAGTCCTTGTGGAACTCGCTGCGGAGATGGTGGGACTGGGCCAGAAGAGCAGGCAGAAGGGCATCCGCGTCACGCCGCATCGTGCGGAACTTGATGCAGCCGAAACGTCGGTATCCACGGCCGACCCGCTGCTGGACATAGAAGACGGGACCCGGCGAGGAGAGCTTCACCAGGAGGGCGATGGCGAGGAAGACCGGCGAACCGAGTCCGAGCACCATCAGCGAGAAAAGGATGTCGCCACTCCGCTTGACCACCCGGGAGCGGCGCGTGGGCGCCCGCAGCGCCACCGCATTGATCGGCCTCGAAGGAACGACCGCGGGGGGACTCGTCGGGGAGACGGTGGCGACGGATGTGACCATCTGGGCCTTCATCTGGACGGGAATCTAAGGATTCCGGCCGTGGACGCTCCACGGCTTCCAGCCACTCATCCCAGAGGCACAGAGACGGTTTCCGGGTCGGTCCAGGGTTCGGATTCACGCCGCAGTCGCTGCTGGTGGCGCCCCCACAGCCGACCGAGGAGGTTGTGCATCCGCCGGTCGAAGTGGTGGGGGGCGAACTCCTCGGCCCGCCGGCGCAGCACTTCGGCATCGAGCTGACGCCAGAGTCGCCCCTCCTCGAAGAACGCCAGGGCATCCGCCAGGCAGGCGGCGCTCTGGCGGGGAAACAGCAGGCCTGTCGCCCCCCGGCCGCTCCGCCGCAGACAGCGGACGCTGTCGAGCAGACCCCCCGCGGCGTAGGCGATCACGGGCGCACCCGCGGCCATCGCCTCCACCGGAGCGATGCCGAAATCCTCGATGCCGGCATACACATAGGCCCGGCAGCGTTCCAGCCAGGCGGCCACCTCCTCGTCGGAGCGGTTCCCCAGGAAGCGGACGGTCGGACCGGCGATCGCCTCGAGCCGGAGGCGTTCGGGGCCCTCCCCGATCACCACCAGCGGCAGCCTCACGCGGTTGAAGGCCTCCACCACCAGATCGACCCGCTTGTTGGGCACGAGCCGGCAGACGCTGAGGTAGCAGTCATCCCTTGGGCGGTCCCAGCGGAACCGCTGCACCTGCACCGGCGGCGGCACCACGTGGGAGGTCCGGCGCCAGCAGCGCCGGATGCGCCGCGCGGTGAAACGGGAATTCGCGATCAGCGCATCCACCCGCAGGCTGCTCGTCACGTCCCACTGGCGGAGCCGGTGGAGCTGCCAGCGGACGAGGGGCCCCAGCGGACCCCGGGCAAGCGCGGAACTCGACAGGTAGGGATGCATCTGGTCCCAGGCGTAGCGCACCGGCGTGTGCACATAGCTCACGTGGAGCTGGTCGGGACCGGTGAGCACCCCCTTGGCCACCAGGTGACTGCTGCTCACCACCAGGGGGTGAGCGGAGAGGTCGAGCTGTTCGATCGCAAGGGGCAGCACGGGCAGGTACTGCTGCACGCGGGAGACACCCCAGGGGAGGCGCTGAACGAAGCTGGTGTGGATGGTGCGTCCCTCGAGCCAGCTGCCGGGACGGCCGCTCTCCCCGTCCACCAGGGCGTAGAGCTCCGGCGCCTCACCCGCCGTCGTCAGCAGTCCGTCCAGACGCCGCACCACCTGCTCCGCCCCTCCCACCGCATGGGGACTGAACCATTCGTGCACGAGGGCGGTGCGGCCGGGGAGCGGTTCCATGGCGGAACCGTAGGCGGCAAGATCACGAAGTCTCTCAGCCGATTGCCCCAGGGGAGCCGGCTGCCGAAGCTATGGCGAGTTGAGGCAGGGAAAGGCCCAACC
Source organism: uncultured Cyanobium sp. (assembly GCA_964628165.1). GTDB lineage: Bacteria > Cyanobacteriota > Cyanobacteriia > PCC-6307 > Cyanobiaceae > Cyanobium. The sequence goes on along the minus strand of CAZVPB010000103.1, from coordinate 3,901 downwards.
ACCATGGCGATCCGAGAGCTTCTCGAAGACGCTCTGAAGGAACCAGCCATCGGCACCACCCCCCGGTTCCGCTGGCACGCCACCCCGGTCGGCATCGCTGCCCTCTGGAGCGAAGGCACCGCACCGACGCCGCCCCCCTTCGACCTGGCGCTGGAGGAGGGCCTCCAGGTGGGCCTCGACCTCAGCAGGGAGGAGCGGGAATTCCACCAGGTGAAGTCCGGCCTGGTGCTGCTGTTCCATTCCTGAGATCCCTCGGGGCTCAGGGGCGTTCAGGCTCGCCGGAGGACGCGCTGTCCGCCCGGTCCTGCGGGGTGACGAGGATCTTGTCGACCCGCTTGCCGTCCATATCGACCACCTCGAGCCGCAGGCCGCTCCATTCGAAATGCTCCCCGGCCCGTGGAATCCTGCCCAGGCCGTGCATCACGAATCCCCCCAGAGTCTCGAAGCCGCCGGCCTCCAGCGGTGATCCGGCCCGGCCCACCAGCTCCTTGAACTCGCCGAGGTCCAGCAGACCGTCCAGCAGCCAGGATCCATCCTCGCGCCGGATGATCATCGGATCCTCCAGTTCGTCAGGGGTGGGCAGGTCGCCCACGATCGCCTCCATCACGTCGTTGAGGGTCACGAGCCCCTCGATCCCGCCGTACTCGTCGAGGATGAGGGCGGTGTGCAGGCCGCTTTCCCGGAACCGCTCGATCACCTTCATGCCCCGAACGCTCTCGGTGACGTAGAGAGGGGGCTGCAGCAGCGACTCGAGCTCCACCGCGCCGCCGTGGATGGTGGCGGCCAGCAGCCGGTTGCCCCGCAGGATCCCCACGCACTCGTCGATGGATCCCCTCCCCACCGGGAAACGGGTGTGGGGACTTTCCATCACCCTGCGGAGGTTCTCCTCCAGGGGGGCCTCGAGATCCAGCCAGGTGATCTCGGTGCGGGGGGTCATGATCCCCCGCACCGAACGGTCCCCGAGGCGGACGATGCGCTCCATCATCTCCTGTTCCGCCGCCTCCACCGCACCGGCCTCCGCGCCGCGGCGCAGCAGGGCCCTGATCTCCTCCTCGGTGGTCTCCGGCTGATCGGGGGCGTGCACCCCCAGCAGGTGGAGGATGCCCTCGGTCGACGCCCCCAGCAGCCCCACCAGCGGGGCGGTGAGCCGCGACAGCCTCCGCATCGGGATCGCCACCAACGCGGCGAACCGCTCCGGCTGACCGAGGGCGATGCGCTTCGGCACCAGTTCGCCGATCACCAGAGAGAGGTAGGTGATCACCCCCACCACCAGCCCGACCGCAAGGGCCTCGCTCCAGGGGACCAGCAGTTCGACCTGACGCAGGCGGCCCTCGAGCCGCTGGGCGAGGGTGGCCCCCCCCACGGCGCCGCTGAGGATGCCGATCAGGGTGATGCCGATCTGCACCGTGGAGAGAAACTCATTGGGACTGCCGGCAAGCCTCAGCGCAGTGCGGGCACCACGGTTGCCCTGGCCGGCGAGCTGCTCCAGCCGCGTCCTGCTGGCGGAGACCACAGCGATCTCGGCCCCGGCGAAGATGCCATTGGCGAGGATCAGCAAGAAGAGCAGAAGACACTCCAGCAGGGGGGCGGACACCGTCACCGGAAGAACAAACCGAACGCTACCATGAGATCTTTTGAACATAACGATTGAAGGCGATTTCCTTCCCCACAGGATTCATCGAGCCCTCTGTCCCCTGTCACTGCGACAGCCACCGTCGGCAGACGGCCTCTGTGAAGCTCCCTGAAGCCATCTTCTGCTCTGCGGAACGGTTCCTAGAATGGGTCATATCGATCATGCGTCTGGAGAGTTGCGCCATGGCTCTGATCAAATGGGAGTCCCTCAAGGACATCGAAGATCTCCTCGACCGTTACACCCGTTCCTTCCCCTGGCCCTCCGGCCGAGGCCCCTCGCCGCTGGGCATGGGGGACTGGCATCCCCGGGTGGACATCAGCGAGAAACAGGACCACTACCTCATCAAGGCGGACATCCCGGGGGTGGCCAAGGAGGATCTGAAGGTCACCGTCGCGAACGGCATCCTCACCATCGAGGGGGAGCGCCGCCAGGAGAAGAAGGAGGAGAACGAGCGCCTGCACCGGCTGGAGCGGAGCGTCGGCAGCTTCAGCCGCAGCTTCGCCCTGCCCGACGATGCCGACGCCGACGCCCTCCGCGCCACCTCGGCGGAAGGGCAGCTGACGGTGACCGTGCCCAAGAAGGCGGCGGCGGCCTCTGCCTCGGCGGTCCAGGTGCCGGTGGAATGAACCGGCCATGGACCTGACCTCCCCCGCCTTCGCCGATGCCGGCCCCATTCCCGTCGGCCATACCGGCGAAGGCGCAGATCGTTCGCCGCCGCTGCGATGGCGGCAGGTGCCGGAGGGAACCGCCGCCTTCGCCCTGCTGATGGAGGATCCCGACGCGCCCGCCGGAACGTGGGTGCACTGGGTGCTCTACGACATTCCGGGCGCCGCGAGGCAACTGCCCGAGGCCGTGGAACGGCGGGAGGAGCTGCCGGACGGGTCCCGCCACGGCCTCTGCTGGGGAGTCGAACGGTTCGAGCGCCTCGGCTACCACGGCCCCCTGCCGCCGCCGGGGCCGGCCCACCGCTACGTGTTCCACCTCCATGCGCTCGACCGGCCCCTGGGCCTGCCGAGCGGGTGCACGGCGATGCAGCTGCGCGAAGCGATGGCGGGCCACACGCTCGCCGAGGCCACGCTCACCGGCCTCTATGCCGCGAAGCGCAACTGAGTGGCGTAGGGACCGAAGCCGGCGACGCAGGCGGCTCCGCAGTGGCAGCCCAGGCTCAGCGCCTGCCGCAGCGGCCATCCCGCCGTCAGTCCGACGGTCACCCCCGCCGCGAAGCTGTCGCCGGCGCCGTAGGTGTCCCCCACCCGCTCAGGCCCCGCCACCGCCGCGAAGCGCCCGCCGGGACTCACCAGGCCGCCGCGGCGGCCGTCGGTGCGGATGCCCCAGCGGGGCGGCACCGTCAGATCCTCCCGCCGCCAGGCTTCACCCGGATCATTGCCGCTGCCGATCAGGGCATCGAGGAGCACGCCCGCCCGCTGCAGCACGGCGAGCCTCACCCGCGGGGTGGCGGCCAGAACCCTGGCGGCCCTGGCCCGCCGCAGCAGCGGCGCGTCGGCCGCCGTGACGAACACACCATCGCAGCCGGGGAACTGCTCCCAGCCGAGGTCATCACCGGCGGCAGGCGCCAGCCGCTCGCCGATCACGGTGATGGTGCGCTCCCCGGTCGCCTCGGTGAAGGTCACGGCCCGGCGGGTGGGGGCATCCCGCCAGGCCACATGCATCTCCAGACCGAGGTCCTCCAGGTCCTGCCGGGCCCGCTCCCCCTCCCGATCGCGGCCCAGGGCCGTGATGAAGGCCACAGGCCTTCCAGTGAGCCGTGCCATCTGCACCGCCACGACGGCCCCGCCGCCGGCCGGCAGCTGCTCATGGCCGGAGGCATGGAGAATCTCGCCGGATCGCGGCAGGTGCTCCACCCGCACGAAGCTCACCACCTCCACGTGGCCCACCACCGCCAGGCGCAGGGGCGGCAGGGGTGGCAGGGAAGAGAGGGGAAGCGGCTCGATCATGACCGGGAAGCGAAGACGCGAACAGCCGGCTCAGGATCATCCCGGCGCCGCTGAGGCGCTCACGCCTCCGGCGAGCCCCCCGAAGACGGGAGAATGCCGCCGCCGGAGGAGTGAGAACCCCACACGATGGCGAGGATCAGGGTCGAGAGGAGAGCACAGAAGTAACACCAGACCGAGCTGAAGGACGGCCTGAAGAATCCTTCCGTGATCCCGAACGCCGCCATCAGGAGGAGACCGTAGATCCGGGCGGGAAGAGAGGAGCAGAGCAGCAGGGGAATGCCGATCACCAGGCCGTACAGCCCCTCCCCCAGCG
>CAZVPB010000102.1:0-8135 GCA_964628165.1 uncultured Cyanobium sp. | reverse complement strand
TGGGCCAACGAGGCCTGGGGCAGCTGGTGGAGCTGGGATCCCAAGGAAACCTGGGCCCTGATCTGCTGGCTGGTGTATGCCGCCTATCTCCACATGCGGCTGATCCGCGGCTGGCAGGGGAGGAGACCCGCCCTGCTGGCCTCCGCCGGCCTGGTGGTGATCGCGGTCTGTTACATCGGCGTCAACCTGCTCGGCATCGGCCTCCACAGCTACGGCTGGTTCCTCGACGGTTGAGCGGCGCTCGGGGAACCAGCCGGTCTGCCTCTCAGACGAGGGCGGCTTCCGGTCGACGGCTTTCGCGAATCCCCCGGATCGCCTCGGCATAGTCGGGTTGGTTGAACACGCCCGAACCGCTGACGATCGCGTTGGCGCCCGCGTCGATCACCTTCCAGGCGTTGGCGCCCTTGATTCCGCCATCCACCTCGATCCAGGGATCGAGGCCCTTCTCGTCACACATGCGGCGCAGCTCGCGGATCTTCTGCACCTGGTTCTCGATGAAGCTCTGGCCCCCGAATCCTGGGTTGACGCTCATGATCAGCACCAGATCGCAGAGCTCCAGGCAGTATTCCAGGGAGGAGAGAGGGGTGCCCGGATTGAGCACCGCGCCGGCCTTCTTGCCGAGATCCCGGATCTGGCTGAGATTGCGGTGCAGATGGGTGCAGGCCTCCACCTGAACGCTGATGATGTCTGCCCCGGCCCTGGCGAAATCCGCCACGTAGTTCTCGGGCTCCACGATCATCAGATGGACGTCGAGGGGCTTTGCGGTGACCGGCCGCAGCGCCTCGACGATGAGGGGTCCGATGGTGATGTTGGGCACGAAGCGGCCATCCATCACGTCCACATGGATCCAGTCGGCCCCGGCCTCGTCGACGGCCCTCACCTCCTCCCCGAGTCGGGAGAAGTCGGCCGAGAGGATCGACGGAGCGATCACCAGGGACTTGGAGCTCATGGGAAGGACCACCGGTGGGGACGATCCCCGACTCTAGGAGCCGTGCTGCCCGCTGATACGATTCCGGAGGTTTCTTCCCAGAGGCCTTGCCGCAGCTGGGCTGCGCGCCTCCGGGCCGTTTCGGCCGAACCGTTTCCCTTCCTCTCCCTGCCGTGGATCGCTCCCTCATCCAGGAACTGCTCGAAGTTGTCGAGCAGGCCGCCATCGCCTCCGCCCGCCTCACCGGCTACGGAAAGAAGAACGAGGCCGACGAGGCCGCCGTGGAGGCGATGCGGCACCGGATGGGCCGGATCGCCATGCAGGGACGCATCGTCATCGGCGAAGGCGAGCGGGACGAGGCTCCGATGCTCTACATCGGCGAGGAGGTGGGGAGCGGCACCGGTCCCGGCGTCGATTTCGCCGTGGACCCCTGCGAAGGCACCAATCTCTGCGCCAATGCCCAGGACGGTTCCATGGCGGTGCTTGCCGCCAGTGACCGCGGTGGTCTCTTCAACGCGCCGGACTTCTACATGAACAAGCTGGCGGCCCCTCCGGCCGCCAAGGGCAAGGTGGACATCCGCAACACGGCGACGGAGAACCTCCGGATCCTCGCCTCATGTCTCGACGTGGCGATGGATGAACTCGTCATCGTCTGCATGGACCGCGCCCGCCACAAGAACCTCATCGCCGAGATCCGCGGCGCCGGCGCCCGCGTCAGGCCGATCAGCGACGGAGATGTGAGCGGGGCGATCGGCTGCGGTTTCGACGGCACCGGAACCCATGCCCTGATGGGCATCGGCGCGGCACCCGAGGGGGTGATCTCCGCGGCGGCGATGCGCGCCCTCGGCGGCCACTTCCAGGGACAGCTGGTCTACGACCCGGCCATCGCCCAGACCAAGGAATGGGAGGGACTGACCCGCGAGGGCAACCTGGCGCGGCTGGCTGAGATGGGCATCACCGACCCCGACAAGGTGTACGAAGCGGAGGAGCTGGCCAGCGGAGAGCATGTGGTGTTCGCCGCCACCGGCATCACCGACGGCCTGCTGTTCAAGGGCGTGAAGTTCGAACGGGACTGCACCCGCACCAGCAGCCTGGTGATCTCCACCCTCGACAGCACCGCCCGCTTCACCGACACGGTGCACCTCAAGCCGGGCGCCAAGCGGGTGGCCCTGCGCTGAACACCCACCCATGCATATCGCCGTCGTCGGCCTGAGCCACCGCACGGCTCCGGTGGAGATCCGGGAACGGCTCAGCATCCCGGAACAGAGCATGGAGGCCTCCCTGCAGCGCCTCCGCTCCGACGAGCAGGTGCTCGAGGCCTCCATCCTCAGCACCTGCAACCGCCTCGAGATCTACACCCTCCTGCGCCATCCCGAGCGGGGCATCGAGGCGGTGGGCTCCTTCCTCAGCCAGGTTTCCGGTCTCGACGGCGAGGCCCTCGCGCCCCATCTCTTCGCCTTTCACCACGAGGAGGCGGTGGCCCACCTGCTCCGCGTCGCGGCGGGACTCGACAGTCTCGTGCTGGGTGAAGGCCAGATCCTCTCCCAGGTGAAGCGCATGGTGCGCCTGGGCCAGGAGCATCGCTCCCTCGGCCCGATCCTCAACCGTCTGCTGACCCAGGCGGTGAGCACCGGCAAGCGGGTGCGCAGCGAGACCCGCCTGGGCACGGGAGCCGTTTCGATCAGTTCCGCGGCGGTGGAGCTGGCCCAGCTGAAGGTGGGCCGGTCCCGCGGGGTCGACGAGCTCGTTCCCCTCGACCGGGAGCAGGTGGCGGTGGTGGGGGCAGGCCGGATGGCCCGTCTGCTGCTGCAGCATCTCCAGGCCAAGGGCTGCCGCGGCGCGGTTCTCCTCAACCGCACCGTGCAGCGGGCCGAGGCCCTGGCGGCCGATTTTCCCGACCTGCCGGTGCAGTGCCGACCGCTCGAGGATCTCGACCACTGCCTCAGCACCTGTTCGCTGGTGTTCACCAGCACCGGCGCCGAGGAGCCGATCATCACGCCCGAGCGGCTGGAGAAGCTGAACCGACGCTCGAGCCTCATGCTCATCGACATCGGCGTGCCCCGGAACATCGCCGCGGGGGTGGCGGACCTCGGAGGCGTCGAGGCCTACGACGTGGATGATCTGCAGGAGGTGGTGGCGCGCAACCAGGAGGCCCGCCGCGAGATGGCGGCAGAGGCGGAACTGCTGCTCCAGGAGGAGGCCCGGCTCTTCCTGGAATGGTGGGACGGTCTCGAGGCCGTCCCCCTGGTGAACCGCCTGCGGTGTGCCCTCGAGGAGATCCGCGAGCAGGAGTTGCAGAAGGCCCTGAGCCGCATGGGTCCCGACCTTTCCGCCCGGGAACGGAAGGTGGTCGAGGCCCTCAGCAAGGGAATCATCAACAAGATCCTCCATACCCCCGTCACACGCCTGCGGGCCCCGCAGCCGCGACAGCAGCGGCATGCGGCGATGCGGGTGCTCCAGGAGCTCTTCGAACTGCAGGAAAATCAGGCCGATCTCTGATGGGTACGGGATTCCGGCAACGAAGTGCTGCCTCCTCTTCCGTGGGGCCATCCCACTCCGTTACGGTCTGGCCAGCCATGGTCCTGGTCTGTTGTCGATGAAGCGCGTGCTGGCCATCATTCTCGGAGGAGGCGCCGGCACCCGGCTTTACCCCCTCACCAAGATGCGCGCCAAGCCGGCGGTGCCACTGGCGGGAAAATACCGCCTGATTGATATTCCGATCAGCAACTGCATCAACTCCGAGATCAACAAGATCTATGTGTTGACCCAGTTCAACAGCGCCTCCCTCAACCGTCACCTGACGATGACCTACAACCTCTCCGCCGGCTTCGGTCAGGGGTTCGTGGAGGTTCTCGCGGCTCAGCAGACACCTGACAGCCCCAGCTGGTTCGAGGGCACTGCCGATGCGGTGAGGAAATATCAATGGCTCTTCCAGGAGTGGGATGTGGATCATTACCTGATCCTCTCCGGTGATCAGCTCTACCGGATGGACTACAGCAGCTTCGTCCGGCACCACATCGACAGCGGAGCCAGCCTCACGGTCGGGGCCCTGCCGGTGGACGCCGGCCAGGCCGAGGGTTTCGGGCTGATGCGGACCACGCCCGAAGGCCGGATTCTCGAGTTCCGTGAAAAGCCGAAAGGGGAAGCTCTGGAAGCCATGAAGGTTGATACCTGCCGCATGGGACTGTCCCCTGAGGAGGCCTCCCGCCGTCCATACCTGGCCTCCATGGGTATCTACGTATTCAGCAGGGAGACGCTGTTCGATCTCATCAACAGCAACCCCAAGGCCACCGACTTCGGCAAGGAGATCATTCCCACCTCCCTGCAGAGGGGCGATCACCTTCAGAGTTTTCTCTTTGACGACTACTGGGAAGATATCGGAACCATCGGAGCGTTCTTCGAAGCGAATCTGGCGCTCACCGCTCAGCCCAATCCCGCTTTCTCCTTCTACGACGAAAAGTTCCCCATCTACACCCGGCCTCGCTACCTGCCGCCGAGCAAGCTCCAGGATGCTCAGGTCACCGATTCGATCATCGGTGACGGATCTCTGCTGAAATCCTGCAGCATTCACCATTGTGTGCTCGGTGTTCGCGCCCGGGTCGAGGATGAAGCCGTGCTGCAGGATTCTCTTGTGATGGGTGCCGACTACTTCGAATCCTTCGAGGAGCGTCAGGCCGTCCGAGAACGGGGCGGGATCCCGATCGGGGTCGGACGGGGCACGACGGTGAAGCGGGCGATTCTCGACAAGAACGTGCGGATCGGCAGCAACGTCACCATCGTCAACAAGGATCGCGTCGAGGAAGCGGACCGGCCGGAACTGCACTTCTACATCCGCAACGGCATCGTCGTGGTCGTGAAGAACGGCACCATCGCGGATGGAACGGTGATCTGAGCCTCGCCATCCGCGCCGGCGCTGACAGCACATGCTGACATCGGCCCCGATCCGGAAGGCAGCACTGGCCCGGACCGCCACACTGAAATGGACATCCCGGAACCAGGGTCTCCATGGCGAATGCGCACTTCGGCCTGATCGGACTTGGCGTGATGGGCGAGAACCTCGTCCTGAATGCTGAACGAAACGGTTTCTCCAGTGTGGTCTATAACCGCACCACCTCCAAGACGGAGGAGTTTCTGAAGGACCGGGGCGCGGGAAAGCAGATCGTGGGTGCCACGACCCTCGAGGAATTCGTTGCGACCCTGGAGCGTCCGCGCCGGATCCTGATGATGGTCAAGGCCGGTGATCCGGTGGATGCCACCATCGCCAGTCTCGCGCCGTTGCTCGAGGAGGGTGATCTGCTCATCGACGGAGGCAACTCGCTCTATACCGACACCGAACGCCGTGTCGCTGACCTCGAGAGCCGCAGCTTCGGCTATCTCGGCATGGGCGTCTCCGGCGGGGCCCGCGGCGCCCTGGAAGGGCCCAGCATGATGCCCGGCGGCACCCGCGCCGCCTACGGGGCCATCGAGAGCATGGTGAGTCTGATGGCGGCCAAGGTCGAGGACGGGCCCTGCGTCACCTACATCGGCCCGGGCGGTTCGGGCCATTTCGTGAAGACCGTCCACAACGGCATCGAATACGGCGTGGAGCAGATCCTCGCCGAGGCGTACGACCTGATGAAGCGGGTCGGCGGCTACGACGACGATGCCATCGCCGATGTGATCGGCGGCTGGAATCAGCTCGAGGAGCTCGCCTCTTTTCTCGTGGAGATCACCGAGGTGTGCCTGCGCACCCGCGACCCCGAGACGGGCGGGTCCCTGGTGGAGATGATCGTGGACGCCGCCGGCCAGAAGGGGACCGGCCTCTGGACGGTGGAGAGCGGCCTGCAGATGGGGGTGCCGGTTCCCACCATCTACGCCGCCCTCAACGCCCGCGTCCTCAGTTCCCTGCGGGACGAGCGGCTCAGGGCCGAAACGATATTGCAGCCGCCGGAAGCCCGCGGCTTCGACCTCGGTGAGAAGAAGCAGGGGCTGCCCGACCTCCGGGATGCCTGCATCCTGGCCTGCATCGCCAGCTACGCCCAGGGCATGGCTCTGCTGCAGAAGGCTTCCGACGAGCACGACTACGGCCTCGACCTGGCCGCCATCGCCCGCATCTGGAAGGGGGGCTGCATCATCAGGGCCCGGCTCCTCCAGCGGATTCAGGAGGCCTACGGGGCCAATCCCGCCCTGCCGAACCTGCTGGTGGACCCCTGGTTCGCCGATCAGGTCCGGACCCGCCTCGGCGGCCTGAGGCGGGTGGTGGCCGGCGCGGCCGGCGCCGGCATCCCCGTGCCCTGTCTCGGCAGCAGCCTCGATTACATCGAGAGCTACCGCACCGGCCGTCTGCCCCAGAATCTGGTGCAGGCGATGCGTGACTGCTTCGGATCCCACACCTACGAACGCGTCGACCGCTCCGGCACCTTCCACACCGAGTGGCTCCCATGACCACCTACCGCCTCACCGTGGCCCCCACGGCAAAAGACCTGGCCCGCCAGGCCGCTGAGCAGGTGGCCTCCACCATCGATCTGGCCCTGGCGGAACGGGACCGTGCCCAGATCGCCCTCGCCGGGGGCACCACGCCGCGGGCCACCTACGAACGGCTCGGAGCCGAGCATCTGCCCTGGGAGCGGGTCGACGTGCTGCTGAGCGACGAGCGCTGGGTCCCAGCCACGGACCCCTCCAGCAACGCCCGGCTTGTGCGGGAGAGCCTCATGGCCCAGGTGCCCGGCCACGAGGCTCGCCTCCATCCGGTGCCCACCGACCTCGCCACTCCCGCCCTGGGGGCGGAGGCCTATGCCGAACTGCTGGGCCGTCTCTGCCCCGGCGATCCGCCCCGTCTCGATCTCGTGCTGCTGGGGCTGGGGGACGACGGCCACACCGCCTCCCTCTTCCCCGGCACCCCCGCAGTGACGGAGAAGACCCTGATGGTGTGTGTGGGCGAAGGGGCGGGGATGCCCAGGATCACCCTCACCGCCCCGGTGCTCTCCGCCGCCCGCCGGGTGATCTTTCTGGTGAGCGGGGCGGCCAAGCGCGGGGCGCTCCAGCGGCTGCTGGATCCGGCCGAAGGCCCGGAGCGGACACCGGCCCGCCTGGTGCAACCGTCCGGGGAGGTGGTGGTGCTGGCCGATGCCGCGGCGGCGGGGGAGGCGACCCATGGCTGAACCTGCCCCCGCGGTCCGCCTCGTGGTGGGAGGCGAGGGGTTCACCGGCTGGCATGCCCTCAACGACACCGTGATGGGAGGGCGCAGCTCGGGGACCTGCCGGGCCACGAACCACGGCCTCGAGCTCGACGCCGAGGTGGTGGAGGAGTCGGGCGGCTTCGTGAGCGTGCGCTCGCCCCGCTTCTCCCCACCCCTCGATCTCTCCGGCTACGGCGCCCTGCGGCTGGAACTGGCGGGTGATGGCCGCCGTTACAAGCTGGCGGTCGCCTGCGGCGGCGGCCTCGGCGATGTGACGGAGCTGATCCCCGGCGGGCTTCGGTGGGTGGCCGAGTTCTCCACCCAGGAGGGCTCGACCCGGGTCGAGATCCCCTTCGACCGGTTGCGCCCCTCCATCCGGGCCCGCCCGCTCTCCTCGCTTCCGCTGGGACTGCCCCTGCGCTTCGACCCCAGCCGCATCACCCGCCTCCAGATCCTTCACTCCAAGTTCAGTGACGACGGCGGCCTCAATCCCGGCTTCCGGCCGGGGCCTCTGCACCTGGAACTGCGTTCCATCGAGGCGGTGGCCTGAGCGCCGTCGCGATGAACACCGATCTGCTTCAGCTCGTGGCGGCGGCGGCGGATCTCTGCCGCAAGCCCCTGCGGCATGCAGTGCGGCTTCCGGCGGGCGGGGAGCCACCCTCTCCCGCGGGTCGGCAACACCTGGTGGAGGATGTCACCCTCCTTCTCCAGGTGCGGGACGTTCACGGCAACCGTCTTCCGGAGGAGGACCTGGAGCTGGAGCTCTACCGCAGCGGCGGGGATCTCCACATCACCCTCGGATGGGTTCACCGGGATGAACTTCCCCTGCTCTGGCAGGGCAGCCATCCGGTGTGGATGGATGGCGTGTCGGGCGTGCGCTGCGAGCGGCCGCCCGAGGGACCGCCCCTGGAGGCCCTGGCCCGCCGCCTGCGGGATCTGCTGGGTCCCGCAGGCTGAACGCCGCAGCACCTCCGGGGCGGTTTCGCCACCTCGGTGCCCGTCGTTCTCACCCCCTCAGAGGTGGCGCGGGGTCACCTCCTGGTCGGTCA
>CAZVPB010000101.1:0-8143 GCA_964628165.1 uncultured Cyanobium sp. | reverse complement strand
AGGGACTGCGGGGCTTCATCCCCGGCAGCCACATCAGCACCCGCAAGGCCAAGGAGGATCTGGTGGCGGACTTCCTGCCGCTGAAATTCCTCGAAGTGGACGAGGAGCGGAACCGCCTCGTGCTCAGCCATCGACGGGCCCTGGTGGAGCGGAAGATGAACCGCCTCGAAGTGGGCGAGGTGGTGCTGGGCACCGTCCGCGGCATCAAGCCCTACGGCGCCTTCATCGACATCGGCGGGGTGAGCGGACTGCTCCACATCTCAGAGATCAGCCATGAGCACATCGAGACCCCCCACACTGTTCTCAATGTGAACGACCAGATGAAGGTGATGATCATCGACCTCGACGCGGAGCGGGGTCGCATCTCCCTCTCCACCAAGGCCCTCGAGCCGGAACCCGGCGACATGCTCACCGATCCCCAGAAGGTGTTCGACCGGGCGGAAGAAATGGCCGCCCGCTACAAACAGATGCTCATGGAGCAGGCCGAGGAGGGCGAACCCCTGGGGGTGACGCTGGACTGAGTTCCGGCACGTTCCCCGCGCAGCGGCCTGAGCCGGCGGTGGTCCACCTTCTTCTTCGCGGCAAGAGCCTCCGCAGCTTCCGATCATCCGGTCCCGCGCCGGTGGAGGCCGTGCTTTTCGACAAGGACGGCACCCTCAGCCACAGCGAACCCCTGCTCGCTTCCCTTGCCCGGGCCAGGCTGCAGCATTGCCTGGGGCTGCTCGGCCTGGCAGGGGAGCCATCGGAGCGGCAGCGCCATCTTTCGGATCTGCTGCGGCGCGCCTACGGCCTGCACCCCGAGGGGGTGGATCCGGGCGGCGCCCTGGCGGTGGCGCCACGGGAACACAACCTGATCTCGACCGCCACCGCCCTCGCCCAGAGCGGCATCGACTGGCCGGAGGCCCAGGCCATCGCCGAGGAAGCCTTCGCGCGGGCCGAGTCCATCGAGCACACCCCCCAGAGCCACCCCATCCCCCTGCCCACGGCGGGCCTCGCCCCCCTGCTGGCACGGCTGCGCGGGGCCGGGGTGCAGTGCGCCGTGATCAGCAACGACGAGGAGGCGGGCATTCGCGCGTTCCTCGAGGGGCACGGGATCGCCGCCCACTTCGCCGCCGTGCGCAGCGCCGGGCAGCTTCCCCGCAAACCGGATCCGGCCGCGGTGCTCGATCTCTGCGCCGAACTCGGGGTGAGCCCCGGCCGGTCCGCTCTGATCGGTGACTCCAACAGTGATCTGCGCATGGCACGGCATGCCGGCGTTGCCGTGGTGCTGGCCTACGGCGCCGGCTGGCTGCGGCCGCCGGAGCTCGACCCCTCCTTTCCCCGGATCGGACACTGGGACGAAGTGGGGATCGAGTCCGCCGGCGGCCTGGGAACGGCCGAGGACGCATAAGCTCGTGCGCAGTCCCAAGCCACAGTCCGCGGAATGAGTCGCTACGTCTTCACTTCTGAATCCGTCACCGAGGGACATCCCGACAAGATCTGCGACCAGGTGAGCGACGCGGTGCTCGACGCTCTGCTCGCCCAGGATCCCGCCAGCCGTGTGGCCTGCGAGACGGTGGTGAACACCGGCCTCTGCCTGATCACCGGCGAGGTGACCAGCCAGGCCCGCGTGGACTTCACCTCCCTGGTGCGGCAGGTGATCGAACAGATCGGCTACAGCGGCGCCCGCGCCGGCGGGTTTGATGCCCACAGCTGCGCGGTGCTCGTCGCCCTCGACCAGCAGTCTCCCGACATCGCCAAGGGGGTGGATGAGGCCGATGACCACCAGGGCGATCCGCTGGACAAGGTGGGGGCAGGCGACCAGGGAATCATGTTCGGCTTCGCCTGCGACGAGACCCCGGAACTGATGCCCCTGCCCATCAGCCTCGCCCATCGCCTGGCCCGGCGCCTCTCCCTCGTGCGGCACGAGGGGACCCTCGGCTACCTGCTGCCTGATGGAAAGACCCAGGTGAGTGTGGTGTACGAGGACGACCGGCCGGTGTCGATCGACACGATCCTGATCTCCACCCAGCACACCGCCGCCATCGACGGCATCACCGAGGAGAAGGCCATCAGGGAGCGGATCTCCACCGACCTCTGGACCCACGTGGTGGAGCCCGCGACCGCGGACCTGGATCTTCGCCCCTCCCGCCAGAGCGTGGACGGACGTCCTGCCACCCGGTTCCTGGTGAATCCCACCGGCAAGTTCGTGGTGGGAGGGCCCCAGGGGGACGCCGGCCTGACCGGCCGCAAGATCATCGTGGACACCTATGGCGGGTATGCCCGCCACGGCGGCGGCGCCTTCTCCGGCAAGGACCCCACCAAGGTGGACCGCTCCGCGGCCTATGCGGCCCGGTACGTGGCCAAGGCCCTCGTGGCCGCGGGACTGGCGAGGCGCGCGGAGGTGCAGCTGAGCTACGCCATCGGCGTGGCCCGGCCCGTCAGCATCCTGGTGGAGACCTTCGGCACCGGCGCCCTCGCCAACGAGGATCTCACCGCGCTGGTGCAGGAGCACTTCGATCTGCGCCCCGGCGCCATCCTCGAGGTCTTCAACCTCCGCGAACTGCCGCGTGAACGGGGTGGCCGCTTCTACCAGGACGTGGCGGCCTACGGCCATTTCGGCCGGAGCGACCTCCAGCTCCCCTGGGAGGATGTGGAGGCGATCGCGGCGACGCTGCAACGGGCCACCGCCGATCGTGTCGCCGCTGGCGCTGGGGCTTGATCTCGGCACCAGCGGACTCCGCCTGGCCCTGGTCGACGGGGCGGGTGAACCGCACACCGAGCTCTGCTCTCCCTACCCCGGTGCCTTCGAGGACCCCCGCTCCTGGCGCGACGGGCTGATCGCCCTCCTGGAGCGGATCCCCTCCGAGATTCGTGCCGGGATCAAGGCCCTCGCCATCGACGGCACCTCCGGCACCCTGCTGCTCTGCCGGCCCGACGGCTCCCTGCTGGCCGGGGACCCGGGGCTCGCCCTGCCTTATCACCGGCCCTGTCCCGAGGAGGCGGCCAACGCCAGCCGGATCAGCGGAGCGGAGGGGGGAGTCGTCTCTGCCGCCGCGGGGGCCAGCGGCAGCCTCGCCAGGGCCCTGCGGCTTCTGCGGAGGGCCGGGGAAGCCGGTGAGAACGGCCCCCTGCTGCTGCGTCACCAGGCGGACTGGCTGATGGGCTGGCTCCTGGACGACTGGAGCTGGGGCGAGGAGGGGAACAACCTCAGGCTCGGCTGGGATCCCCGCAGGGGGGCCTGGCACGGCACCATCGCGCAGCAGAGCTGGTCGGAGGGGCTGCCCCGCATCCTCCCCAGCGGAAGCGTGGTGGGCACGGTGGCACCCCTCCGGGCGGTGCAGCTGGGACTGCCGTCCGCCTGCCGTGTGGTGGCCGGCACCACCGACGCCAATGCCGGCGTGCTGGCCGCCGCTCCGGGGAAGGGGGACGGCGTCACCGTGCTGGGCACCACCCTGGTGCTGAAGCAGTTCGTGGCCTCCCCCCTGGCCGGGGCAGGCGTCAGCTGCCACCGGGTGGACGGACGCTGGCTGGCCGGTGGGGCCTCCAATGCCGGAGCCGGCGTGCTGCGGCGGTTCTTCAGTGATGCGCTGGTGGAGGAACTCAGCCGGCAGATCGACCCGGAACGGCCCACGGGACTGGCCCTTCGGCCCCTGCCCTCGACCGGTGAACGGTTCCCGGTGGACGATCCCAGCCTGGAGCCCGTGCTGGAACCACGGCCGGTGAGTGATGCGCTGTATCTCCAGGCGCTTCTCGAAGGGCTCACGGCCATCGAGGTGGCGGGCTGGCGACGGCTCGAGGAACTGGGCGCCCCTCCGGTCCGGAGGATCCTCACGATCGGAGGGGGGGCGCACAATCCCCAGTGGCGCACCCTGCGGCAGCGGGCCCTGGGGATCCCCGTGGTGAACCGCCCCCGTTGCACGGCCGCCCTCGGCATGGCGCAGCTGGCCCGGGGCAGGATGGGCCCTCCTGGTTCCGCTCCCCCATGAACGAACGGCTGCGCTCCGCCCTCGCGATGGGACTCTTCGTGGTGCTGGCCGGCTACGTGAGCTTCAGCGCCATCCGGCTGGCTCTGCTGCTCTGGCAACGGTTCGGCGCCGCCTGAAGGCAGAATCGTCAGGCCGTCCAGGGTTGTCTGCCTCCGCGCCGTGTCCGCCGACCCCCTCACCCCCGCCGTCAGCGATCGCATCTGCAGGCACATGAACGTCGACCATGCCGACGCCGTGCTCGCCTATGCCCACCACTACGCAGGGCTGACCACGGCCCGCAGCGCCAGGATGCTCGCCGTGCTGCCCGAGCTGATGCGGCTGGAGGTGGACGGCACGCCGGTGGAGGTGCCCTTCGACCACCCCCTCACCGACAGCGAGGATGCCCACCGCACCCTGGTGGCGATGCTGCGGGCGCTTCCAGGGAACCCTTAGGCGGACGCTCCTGACGCCACGGAACCCCCTCCCCCTCTTGCCGCCCCTCTCCTGCTGCACCCCCTGCTGCGGCAGGCGTTGGCCTGGATCGTTGCGGTGCCCTGCCCTCTCTGCGGCGGGCCCCTGGAGGAGACCCCAGGGCCGTCGCGGTTCTGCCCCCGCTGTCTGGATCGGCTCGATCTGGACCGGCGGGGAGTGCGGGGCACCACCCCCCTGCCCTTTCCTTGGTGGGCGGCAGGTTCCTACGCGGGTCCACTGCGGTCGGTGCTGCTGGATCTGAAGCGCCATCCCCGCGGCGCCGTGGTCGATGCCCTGATCGCGGGGCTCGGGCGGGAGGCCGCCGTGGAAGGAAACGCCCTTCTCACGCCGATTCCCAGCTGGAGGCAGCGGGGCAATGCGCTTCCTTCCCTGCTCTGCGAGCGGCTGGCTCGGAAGCTGCGGCTGCCGACGGTGAGCCTGCTGGTGCACCGCCATCCGGTGCTCGGCCAGCACCACCTCGGCCATCGCCTGCGGGAGGAGAACCAGCGGGGTGCCTTCCGCTGCCGGAAGGGCCCGGCCGGACGACGGCGCGAGGTGATCCTCGTGGACGACATCCTCACCAGCGGGGCCACGCTCCTGAGCGCGGCGGCGGCCCTGCGGGCGGCCGGATGGCGGGTTCGCGGCGCCCTCTGCCTGGCGCGAACCCCCAGGAGAGGGAAGAGCTGGCGCGGACAGTGATCTAGGATCTGGCCACTGCCCTCCAGGCGGTGAGCCGGGATAGCTCAGTTGGTAGAGCAGGCGACTGAAAATCGCCGTGTCCCCAGTTCAAATCTGGGTCCTGGCATTCCTTCCCCGGAAGCCAAGCCGGTGGATCCGGGGGGCTTCCCCGGTAACCTGGCCTCCATGTCCAGTTCCCTCGAGCGGCTGGTTCGTCTGCTCAGCGGCGGCTTCAGCAACGAGACCCAGGCCTTCGACAATCCCCCTCTCTTCGCCCACATCCTCGTGAAGATGAGGCCCCTGCCCCAGCTGGAGCCTGGCTCTCTGCTGCTGGAGCAGTCCTATGCCATCGATCCCGCCGTTCCCTACCGGATCCGGGTTCTGCGGCCGGAGCGCAGAGGGGACGGACTGATCATCCACAACCAGGCGCTGCACGAGGAGCGGCGCTTCTGGGGCGCCGTGGAGGACGAGGAGCGGAGGGCAGGGATCCGCCCCGAGGACCTGCGCCTGCTCGAGGGCTGCACATATGTGGTGCACGAGCGCGGCGAAGGGTTCGTGGGAGAGGTGGAGCCGGGATGCCGCTGCCTGGTGGAGCGCAAGGGGGCCACCGCCTACCTGGTGAGCAGCTTCGAGATCGATCCGGCGGGCATGCGCACCATCGACCGGGGGCACGACCCTGAGACCCACGAGCAGCTGTGGGGATCCCTGGCGGGGGCGTTCGAGTTCGCGCGCACCCACGACTACGGCGGCGAGATCCCGGACGCATGGCGGGAACAGCTCGTCTGAGCGGCTCTCCGTAACGGAAACGCAAAGCAGCGGCACGAGATCGTGACGGCCGATACCGATTCCCGTAGGGTTCGCGCCAGTCCTCTCCTCTGTCATGACCCTGCCGGTGCTGCCCACCCCCCCCGTCAGCCAGAACGCCCGGGTGCGTTCGTTCGCGGTCGGCGGAGATGAATCCCCGCGAACGGTGTGGCGCGGCGAGCGACCCGACCTGGAAGGGCTCGACGAGGTGATCGAGCAGGCCTATCGCCAGGTGTTCTTCCACGCCTTCAAGGCCGACCGGGATCCGGTGCTGGAATCCCGTCTCCGGAGCGGATCGATCACCGTTCGTGACTTCGTGCGCGGTCTGGTGCTCTCGGGCAAGTTCCGCGACGACTTCTACCGCTGCAACAGCAACTACCGCATGGTCGATCAGATCGTGGGTCGTCTGCTCGGACGGCAGGTGCACGGCGACCAGGAGCGCATCGCCCTCTCGATCGTGATCGCCGAGGAGGGCCTGACCGGTCTGGTGGATCGGCTCCTCGACTCGGAGGAATACCTGGCGGCGTTCGGCACCGATCAGGTGCCTCACCAGCGGGCGCGGGTCCTGGCGGGAAGGCCGCAGGGCACTCTCCCCTTCAACCAGCAGGCCCCCCGCTACGACCGCTACTGGCGCGAGGTTTCCGCCAGGCGGGCGCCGGCCGGCACGGGATCGGGCTGGACGCCGGCCGGCGGGTTCCAGCTTCCCACCCCCCGCTGGCTGCAGGACGCCCCATCGCCCGCCGCCCGCAGCCTCTGGCAGGGGATCGTGGCCAGCGGCGGCTTCGCCGTCACCGCCCTGGTGCTCTACGTCGCGGCGCTGATGCTCAGCACCGCTGGGGCGGGCTGAGCAGATTGCCGCTGCGAGAGGCCCTCAGGCCGCCCGTTCATCCATGAACGGCTGCTCCCCTTCCTCCGGGAAGGGGTCCATCTCCAGCGGTTCCTGCTGAAGCGCCGGGGGCGTGAGGGCCTCGAGCTGGGGGGGCCGCCCCCCGGCGTCGAATCTCCGCAGCAGCGATTCCACCCGCGCCAGCCTCCTCTCACTCGCCATCAGCCGCTCCTCCAGCTGATCGTCACCGCTCCGCAGCTCTTCGGCGGAGGCTTCGAACCTGGCCTGCTGCGCCGCGAGCCGCTCCTCCAGTTCCACCACGCGGAAGGTGAGGGTCTCGCTCAGCTCGCCGAGACGCTCCAGCTGCTCCACCAGACGCTGCACGGGGGTGGCGGCGAGGCGGCCGGCACTGTCGGAATCCATGGGGGACCGGGCGTTCTGGCCGGATGGTACCGGCCATTCCCGGCCCCGCCAGCAGCTGTCCCCGGCAGGGCAGAGCCGCTCCAGGTCGGGGAAGGGGGCTGACTTGTAACGATTGTGAAAGGTCTGTCATGAAGTCCTGGCCGACCCATAGGATCTCGTCAGCCGTCCCCGGCGACTTCGCGCGCCCCGGGCCGCCGCTTTCCCCTGGCGTGCCGTGACCGGCACGATCCTGCCGCCTTTCTCCCCCACAGGCCCCACCCATGACACTCGCCAACGCTGCCTACCTGGGCATCGAGCGGTTTTCCAACGAACGGAACCAGGAAAACTGGACCACGAATTCCGATCAGGACAAGACCGCTCTCATCCGGTCCGTGTACCAGCAGGTCCTCGGTGGGCAGTACGTGATGGAGAACGAGCGCCTGGAAGGCCCCGAATCCCTCTTCCGCCGGGGTTATCTGAGCGTGCGGGAATTCGTCCGCCAGGTCGCCAAGAGCGGCCTCTACCGGGATCGGTTCTTCACCAACTGCAATCCCTACCGCTTCATCGAGCTGAACCACAAGCATCTGCTCGGCCGCGCTCCGCAGAACAAAGCGGAAATGCTGCACCACTTCACGATCCTCCAGGAGCAGGGTTTCGACGCGGAGATCGACTCCTACATCGACAGCGCCGAGTACCAGAACCGTTTCGGAGAGGAGATGGTTCCCTATCTGCACGGATGGAACTACTCCGTGGGCCAGCAGGGTCTGCAGTTTCCCTACATGCTGCAGCTCACCCGCGGCGCCGCCGCTTCGGTGAAGGGGGACATTCTCAAGAATCAGTCTCGGCTGAATCCCTCCATTCATGCCGAAATGCCGCTGCCGGTCGTGAGCCCCAACGCCAAGGGCAGCGTCTTCCGCAAGGTTCCCACCGACGGCGTCACCCGCCAGGGAGTCGGTGCCGGCGAGGAGGGACGCACCTTCCGCGTCGAAATCACCGGCTTCAACAACTACCGCCT
>CAZVPB010000100.1:0-8153 GCA_964628165.1 uncultured Cyanobium sp. | reverse complement strand
TGGGCTTCGGTGGTGTCTCCGCCGGCCAGTTCCGCCAGTTCGCTGCGGCGGTCGCGGGTGTCCCGCAGGGCGGACACCCGCGTGCGGGTGACGCCCCCCTCCACCGTCTTGCTCACCTTCAGATGGTGGTCGGCGGCGGCGGCCACCAGGGGCTGGTGGGTGACGCAGAACACCTGGCGCCGCTCCGCCAGCCGTTTGAGCAGATCGGCCATGGCGCCGCTGACGCGGCCGCTGACGCCCGTGTCGATCTCGTCGAAGAGGAGGGTGACGTGGGGATCGGCGGCGGCAAGGCAGGTCTTGAGGGCCAGCAGGAAGCGGCTCATCTCACCGCCGGAGGCCACCTCCTCCAGGGGCGCCAGCGGCTGGCCGGGGTTGGCGGAGAAGAGGAACCGCACCGCGTCGGCCCCCTCCTCGCCGGGCTCGGCCGGTTCGATCGCCACGCCGAAGCGCACATGGTCGAGCCCCATCGGCCGCAGTGCCGCGGTGAGCTGCTCCTCGAGGGTGCGCGCCGCCCGCCGCCGTGCCGCGGTCAGGGCCCCGTTGGCACGGTCGCGCTCCTGCCGCGTCGCCGCCTCCGCCGTCTCGAGGGCAGACAGTTCCGCCTCGGCGCCACCCGCCGCCAGATGCTCCCCCAGCCGGTCCCGCAGGGCGATGAGGTCCGCCAGGTCCTGGCCATGGCGCCGTTCGAGCGCCTGCAGCTGCGCCAGCCGTTCCTGCAGGGCCGCCAGGGACGCCGGATCGCTCTCCAGCGAGGCGCCGTAACGGTCCAGGGCGGTGACGAGATCCTGGCCGGAGGCGATCAGGTCGGTCGCCGCCCCCCGCAGACCGGCCATGCCGGGATCGAGGGCCTGCATGCGCTGCAGCTCCTGCTCGCAGGCCGCGAGGTGCTCGAGCACCGAAGGCGCCCCCTCGGCTCCCTCCAGGAGCCG
Source organism: uncultured Cyanobium sp. (assembly GCA_964628165.1). GTDB lineage: Bacteria > Cyanobacteriota > Cyanobacteriia > PCC-6307 > Cyanobiaceae > Cyanobium. The sequence continues at coordinate 7,224 of CAZVPB010000100.1, read as the reverse complement.
GCCCAGCAGGACCGCCACTCCCTCCTGGAGGCGCACACCGTGGGCGAGCCGGTCCTGCTCGCTGCGGAGCCTGTCCAGTTCGGCGGGGTCCCCGAGGGCCGCGGTCTCCAGCTCCGCCAGCAGCTGCTCCTGCCGGCTCCGCTCCTCTTCCCGTGTCTGCCGATCGGCCCGGGCCGCGGCGAGGGCTGCCTGGGCCTGCCGCCAGGCCCGGCAGGCCTGCCGGGCCGCCAGGAGGAGGCCGGCCTGCTCCTCGCCGGCGGACCGATCGAGCCAGCGGCGCTGCTGACCAGGACGGGCGAGCTGCTGGGTCTGGCCCTGCACGGTGAGATCGAGGAGCAGTGGCCGCAGGTCCAGCACCTGGGCGCGGCTCACCGCCACGCCGTTGATGCGGTGGCGGCTGGTCAGCCGCTCCTCCTGGCGCCGCCAGTCACGGCTGAGCCAGAGCTCCTCCTCCTCGGCTTCCAGGTCCTGGGCGGCCAGCCAGTGCCGCACCGGCGCGGTGAGCCGGAACACCGCCTCGATGCGGCCCCGCTCCGCTCCCCGCCGCAGCAGCCGCGCCCCCTGCGGCCCCTGGGCGCCACCGAGCAGGGCATCGAGGGCGTCGAGGAGGATCGACTTGCCCGCCCCCGTCTCGCCGGTGAGCACGGTGAACCCGGCGGCGAAGGCCAGTTCGAGCCGATCGATCAGGGCGATGTTCTCGAGGCGCAGAGCCGTGAGCACGCCGGCCTCCGGTGGGCGGCTGAACCGTAGCGGCGGCGTCCCTGCTTTAGAAGAGGAGCATTGCCCCCTTCGCCGCCGTGCCCACCGCCGCCGAAGCCGCCCTCGCCGCCATGCGCGCCTCGGTGCGGGGGGAGCCTTCCGGGCCCGTGGGCACGGAACACCGGCCGGCGGGGGAGGACGTGGGCGACTTCATCGAGGCGGCCGGCCTGCTGCGCTACGACCCCGACGCCATCAGCCGCCTCTACGCCGGCAACCCACGGCGGCTGCTGCGCCGCCTGTGGCAGACCCTGGTGCCGATCGGCCTGTATCTGCTGGGGGTCGGTGTCGACTGGTTCAGCGGCCGGCTGCGGGTGCGCGGGCGGGCCCAGGAGCGGGCCCGGGAATGCGCCGAACTGCTGGCCCGCCTCGGGCCCGCCTTCATCAAGGCCGGCCAGGCCCTCTCCACCCGGCCGGACATCATCCCGCCGGTGCTGCTGGAGGAGATGGCGCAGCTGCAGGACCAGCTGCCGGGCTTCGATCCCGCCCTGGCGATGGCCTGCATCGAGGAGGACCTCGGCGCGCCGGTCGAGGAGATCTTCGAGCGCCTCGAGCGGGAACCGATCTCCGCCGCCTCCCTCGGCCAGGTCCACCGCGGCGTGCTGCATGGCGCCGGCCGCGTGGCCGTGAAGGTGCAGCGGCCCGGACTGAGGGAACAGATCACCCTCGACCTCTACATCGTCCGGAACATCGCCGGATGGCTCAACCGCAACGTGGGCCTGATCCGCAGCGACCTGGTGGGCCTCATCGACGAGCTCGGTACCCGGGTCTTCGAGGAGATGGACTACTTCCACGAGGCGGCCAACGCCGACCGGTTCCGCCAGCTCCACGCCCACAATCCCCGCATCGCGGTGCCGCTGATCCATCACCGGGCCACCAGCCGCAGGGTGCTCACCATGGAGTGGATCGACGGCGAGAAGCTCACCCATCTGGAGGCGGTGCGCGAGATGGGCATCGACCCGGACGAACTGGTGGAAGTGGGGGTGAACTGCAGCCTCCAGCAGCTGCTGGAGCACGGCTTCTTCCACGCCGATCCCCACCCCGGCAACCTGCTGGCCCTGCGGGACGGCCGCCTGGCCTATCTCGACTTCGGCATGATGAGCGAGGTGAGCCGCGAGGCGCGCACCGGACTGATCCAGGCCGTCGTCCACCTGGTGAACCGGGATTTCCGTGCCCTCTCGCGGGACTTCGTGACCCTCGGCTTCCTCGACGAGGAGGTGGATCTCGAGCCGATCGTGCCGGCCTTCGAGGCGGTGTTCGCCCAGGCCCTGGAGATGGGGGTGAACCGCATGGACTTCAAGGCGGTCACCGACGATCTCTCCGGGGTGATGTACCGCTTTCCCTTCAGGGTCCCCCCCTACTACGCCCTGATCATCCGCTCGCTGGTGACCCTCGAGGGCATCGCCCTCAGCGTGGACCGGGAGTTCAAGATCCTCGGCGCGGCCTACCCCTACTTCGCCCGCCGGCTCATGGAGGATCCCGATCCCCAGCTGCGGGCGAGCCTGCGGGAGCTCCTCTTCGACGGTGAGGACTTCCGCTGGCAGCGCCTCGAGAACCTGGTGGCCAGCGCCTCGCTGCAGCAGCAGTTCGACCTGGAGCGGCTCATCGACCAGGTGCTCGACTTCCTCTTCTCCCCGGGCGGCGGGCTGCTGCGACGCCAGCTGGTGGACGCGGCTGTCGAACAGATGGACGCCCTGGCCTGGCGCACCACCCTTCGCCTCGGCAGAAGGCTGCCGCCCCGCTGGCAGCCCCCGGGCCTGCGGCGCCGCGCGGCCTTCCCGGTGAGCGAGTACGCCCCCCTCCCCGATCTCGAACCCCTCAAGCAGCTGGCCATGATCCTCCGGGACCTGCCCGGCTTCGAGCCGCAGCTGCTGGTGCGCAGGCTGCCGCGGGTGCTGGGGGAACCGGATCTGCGCAGGATGGGGGTGGACCTGGCCCGCGGCCTGGCGGAGCGGGGCCTGGTGCGGCTGGTGCGGGACGTTCTGGTGCCCCCGAAGGCCACCGTCCAGCCCAGCACCGTCTGACCCGCGTAGATTTCAGGCCTCCTCACTGCTCAGATGCCCGTGCGCAAGCGGCTCCGCCTCATGGCCATCGCCCTCGGGCTGACCATCGGCGCGCTGCCCACGGCGGTCCCGGCTGCGGAGCAGGTGGTGTTCGTGAGCGGTGCCTTCCGCCGCTCCATTCCCGTGGCCGACTTCGAGCATCTCGCCACCACCGGTGAGGCGCGGGGGCTGCTCGGGGATGTCCTCCGGCTCGGCCGCCAGGATCCCCAGCAGGTGTCCCGTCTGCTGAGCCAGTCGGTTTCCCTGCCGGTCACGCTGGTGAGCCGGCTGCTGCACACCCGCATCGGCGACGCCCTGCTGGATCGTCTCTCCCGGATCGTCTACCCCCTCAACACCCCCGAGGTGGGTGTCCCGGCCCTGCGCTCGGCCCTCGTGCTCGGGATCGAGCAGGGGGATGGATCCCTCTCACCGGTGTCGTTCCTGCAGGCCTATCCGAACGACCACATGGAGGTGAACCTGCCGGCCCTGATGGCCCTGCTCAAGAAGGCGAACTCGATCACGGATCTGGTGCGGTTCTTCACCGAATCTCCCCTGGATGGACTGCGGGGAGAGGGGACGAACGGCGGCACGTAGATTCGATTCCGCTCCGTCCGCCGGCCAGTGCCCCTGATCCGAGCCCTGCGTCGCCTGGGCCAGCGCCCCACGATGCAGGACTGGCCGGGACTGATCGAGGCCTACCGGCCCTGGTTGCCGGTGAGTGGCTCCACACCGGTGATCACCCTGCGGGAGGGGTCCACCCCGCTGATTCCCGCCCCCTCGATCGCGGCACGGATCGGCCGCGGCGTGCGGGTGCACCTGAAGTTCGACGGCCTCAACCCCACCGGATCCTTCAAGGACCGGGGGATGACCATGGCGATCAGCAAGGCCCGCGAGGCGGGGTCGGAGGCGGTGATCTGCGCCAGCACCGGCAACACCTCCGCCTCCGCGGCCGCCTACGCCCGCCGGGGCGGCATGCGCGCCTTCGTGCTGATCCCCGACGGCTACGTGGCCCAGGGCAAGCTGGCACAGGCCCTCCTCTACGGCGCCGAGGTGCTGGCGGTGCGGGGCAACTTCGACCGGGCCCTGGCGATCGTGCGGGACGTGGCCGACCGGTATCCGGTCACCCTCGTGAACTCCCTGAACCCCTTCCGGCTCCAGGGGCAGAAGACCGCCGCCTTCGAGGTGGTGGACGCCCTCGGGGAGGCCCCCGACTGGCTCTGCATCCCGGTGGGGAACGCGGGCAACATCAGCGCCTACTGGATGGGCTTCAAGGAGTACCGGCAGGCGGGGCTCAGCCGTGTGCTGCCGCGGATGATGGGGTTCCAGGCGGCCGGCGCCGCACCGCTGGTGCTGGGCCACACCGTCGAGCAGCCCGACACGATCGCCACCGCGATCCGGATCGGCAATCCGGTGAACCGCGAGAACGCCCTGCGGGCCAGGCAGGAGAGCCACGGCGACTTCATGGCGGTCACCGACGAGGAGATCCTGGAGGCCTACAAGCTGCTGGGCAGCGGCGAGGGCGTGTTCTGCGAGCCGGCCAGCGCCGCCTCGGTGGCGGGCCTGCTGAAACGGCGCGAAGAGGTGCCGGCGGGAGCCCTGGTCGTCTGCGTGCTGACCGGCAACGGATTGAAGGACCCCACCACGGCGATCGAACACAACGAAGCGCGGTTCCACACCGGACTCGAGGCGGAGACGGAGGTGGTGGCCAAGGTGATGGGCTTCTGAGGGCTGGGGGACGCCCCGGAGACTGTCCCTTTCCGCCTGGGGAAAGCGGAGGTTCCGCCTGGGGAATGGCGACGCCACGGCCGCAGACGGGGGACCGGTCCGTTTCCCACCACCGGTGGAAACGGGGGAAAACCGCCGACCCGGTCAGGCGGCCATGGCGTTTTCCCCGCCGGTGTCTCCGGCAGAAGCCTGAAAGCTGGCCGGATCCGGCCGGTTTTCCGGTTTTCCACCGGACCTACGACGACGGTTCTGGATCAAAGGTTCTGAAAGAAAATCCATGGAATGGGTAGAGGGCCGGGGAATGGGAATCGGGTTCCGTCTGGCCCCGTTGCGCTTTGGCGCCCCGTGTGAAACCGTGGTGCCCCGCCCGTCTCCGGTCCGTCCCTCCGGCAGCCCCACTCCATGAAGCTGGTCTGCTCCCAGGCTGAACTCAGCGCCAGCCTCCAGATCGTGAGCCGTGCGGTGGCGGCCCGTCCCACCCACCCGGTGCTGGCGAACGTGCTTCTCACCGCCGATGCCGCCACCGGCAAACTGAGCCTCACCGGTTACGACCTCAACCTCGGCATCCAGACGACCCTGCCCGCCACGGTCGAACAGAGCGGCGCCATCACCCTGCCCGCCCGTCTCTTCGGGGAGATCGTGGCCCGCCTGCCCTCCGATTCGCCGATCACCCTCAGCTGCGACCCGGAGGCGGAGGAGGTGGAGCTCACCAGCCTCTCGGGCAGTTACCGCATGCGGGGCATGCCGGCGGAGGATTTCCCCGAGCTGCCCCTGGTGCAGTCCGGATCCCCGCTGCAGATCCATGGCGAGGCCCTGGTGCGCGGTCTGCGGGCCACCCTCTTCGCCAGCAGCTCCGACGAGGCGAAGCAGCTGCTCACCGGCGTCCATCTGGCCCTGGAGGGGGACGGGCTCGAGTGCGCCGCCACGGACGGCCACCGCCTCGCCGTTCTGCGCCTCCAGGGAGCCCTCAGCGGAGAGGAGGGCGCCGAGCCGTTCTCGCTCACGGTGCCGGCCCGTTCCCTGAGGGAGCTGGAGCGGGTGCTGAGCGGCCGCAGCCTGGAGGAACCGGTGAACCTCTTCTGCGAGCGGGGCCAGATGGTGGTGCTCGCCGCCGACCAGGTGCTCACCACCCGCACCCTCGACGGCGCCTATCCCAGCTATCGGCAGCTGATCCCGGAGACCTTCCAGCGCCGCATCGAGGTCGACCGGCGTGCGTTCATCGCGGCCCTCGAGCGGGTGGCCGTCCTGGCGGACCAGCACAACAACGTGGTCAAGATCAGCGCCGATCCGGGGCGGGGCCGCATCACCCTCCGGGCGGAGGCCCAGGACGTGGGCAGCGGCGCCGAGGAGCTGTCGGCCGCGATCGAGGGGGACGACCTCGAGATCGCCTTCAATGTCCGGTATCTGCTCGAAGGTCTCAAGGCGATGGCGGGTGATCGGGTGGAGCTGCGCTGCAACGCCCCCACCACCCCCGCGGTGCTGCAGCCGCTGGCGGAACCCGACGGGTTCACCTATCTGGTGATGCCGGTGCAGATCCGCTCCTGAATCCTTGGCCCTCCCCGAGCAGCTGCTCCTGAGCGATCTGCTGCGGTTGCGGGTGCGGTGCGACCAGGGTCTCGAGCACGGCGCCGGCGTGATGGGATGGATGCATCCCCCGGTCCACCGCCTGCTGGGCTGGGTCAGCCGTCCCTCCGCCCTCGCGCGACGGCGGCACGTCTGGCGCCTCGACCAGTTGCGCGGGCTCAGCGACGTGGAGGCGTACGTGCAGGGTCCGCCCGCCGAGACCGATGCCGCCACCCTCGACCGGCTGCCCACCCTCATCGACGCCGTCCTGCTGGGGGGCGAGGGGCAGTCCCTGGGCACCGTGGTCGACGCCGCCTTCGACCTCCGCACCGGGCGCATCCGCCATTACCTCGCGGCCCGCAGCGACCCCCGCCTGCCCGGCAGCAGCCGCTGGCGGCTCAGCCCCGACCGCATCACCGATCAGCTGCCGGGGCGGGTCTTCACGGCCCTGTCGGAACTCGACGACCTGCCCCTGGCCCGGGCCAGCGTCCGCCAGCAGCTGCTGCGCCGCTCCCGCCGCTGGCGTGAACAGATGGACAGCGAGGCGGCCCGGCTGCGGGAGCAGTTCCAGGAGGCGGGTGGACGGTTCGAGGAACGCCTCGAGGGCTGGCTGGAGGAGACCCCCTGGGAGCCCGAGCGGCCACGCCGCGACGATCCCGCCTGGAGCGGGCCCGATCCCCTCGAGGAATGGGACGAGGAACCCCCTCGGCGTCCTCGTCCCCGTGCTCCGGTCGAGACCGAGGACGATCCCTGGGTCTGATCCCGGCGGCGGCCGGGCCGGATACTGGTCTGGCGATCCGCGTGGGCATGCCGGTGGCCAGCTCCCCCTCCCCTCCGTTTCCGCTGGCGGAAGCCCTCCGCAAGGAGGGGCTGAGCGAGGCCGACCATGCCGAGATCGTGCGGCGCCTCGGCCGGGAGCCGAACCGGGCCGAGCTGGGCATGTTCGGGGTGATGTGGTCGGAGCACTGCTGTTACCGCAACTCCCGTCCTCTTCTCCGTCAGTTCCCCACCAGCGGGCCGCGCATCCTCGTGGGCCCCGGCGAGAACGCGGGGGTGGTGGATCTGGGGGAGGGTCAGCGGCTGGCCTTCAAGATCGAGAGCCACAACCACCCCTCGGCTGTGGAGCCCTTCCAGGGGG
>CAZVPB010000099.1:0-8186 GCA_964628165.1 uncultured Cyanobium sp. | reverse complement strand
GGATCATTTTTCTCGGTTCTTAAAGCTGGCCCGAGCGGATCACCACTAGGTTGCCGGGAAGAGACGCAGCCAAGACCATGACCGCATCGCTGGGCCAGACCCCTTCCGCACTCGGCTTTCCCGATCCCGAGGAGGAGCTCTCCCTGATCGACGCCTGGTGGCGGGCGGCCAACTACCTGGCCGTGGGCATGATCTACCTGCGGGACAACCCGCTGCTGCGGGAACCGCTCCGGCATGAGGACGTGAAGGCCCGCCTGCTGGGCCACTGGGGATCGAGCCCGGGCCAGGCCTTCACCTGGGCCCACGCCAACCGGGTGATCCGCCACCGCGACCTCGACATGATCTACCTGTCGGGTCCCGGCCACGGCGCGCCGGGGGTGCTCGGCCCCACCTACCTCGACGGCACCTACAGCGAGGTGTATCCGGACAAGAGCCAGGACGCCGAGGGCATGCAGCGGTTCTTCAAGCAGTTCTCCTTCCCCGGCCACATCGGCAGCCACTGCACACCGGAGACCCCGGGCTCCATCCATGAGGGCGGTGAGCTCGGCTATGTGCTCTCCCACGCCTGCGGCGCGGTGTTCGACAATCCCGACCTGATCGCGCTGGCCTGCGTCGGCGACGGCGAGGCGGAGACGGGGCCCCTGGCCACCTCCTGGCACATCAACAAGTTCCTCAACCCGATCAGCGACGGCGCCGTGCTGCCGGTGCTGCACCTCAACGGCTACAAGATCGCCAATCCCACGCTGCTGGCCCGCATCCCCCGCCCCGAGCTGGAGAACCTGATGCGGGGCTACGGCTGGGATCCGATCTTCGTGGAGGGCGGAGATCCGATGCCGATGCACCGGGCCATGGCCGCCGCGATGGATCAGGCGGTGGACCGCATCCTGGCCATCCGCGAGGAGGCCCGCCGCACCGGCGAGGCGGTGCGCCCCGCCTGGCCGATGATCGTGCTGCGCTCCCCCAAGGGCTGGACCGGCCCCGCCGCCCTCGGCGACAAGAAGCTGGAGGGCTTCTGGCGGGCCCACCAGGTGCCCCTGCCGGCTCCCAACACCGATCCCGAGCAGCTGCGCATGCTCGAGGACTGGATGAAGAGCTACCGCCCCTGGGAACTCTTCGACGAGAACGGCACCCTCGTGAGCGAGCTGAAGGCCCTCTCGCCCCAGGGCACGCGGCGCATGGGTTCCAACCCCCACGCCAACGGCGGTCTGCTGCGGCGCAAGCTGCGGCTGCCGCGCATCGAGAACTACGCCGTGACGGTGGAGAAGCCCGGCACCACCGAGGTGGAGAACACCTATCCGCTCGGCGAGCTGCTGCGGGACACGATCGCCGCCAACCCCGACTCCATGCGGGTGTTCGGTCCGGACGAGACCGCCTCCAACCGGCTTCAGGCCATCTACGAGGTGAGCAAGAAGGTGTGGATGGAGGATTTCCTGCCCGAGGACATGAACGGCAGCGAGCTGAGCCGCGAAGGCCGGGTGGTGGAGATGCTCTCGGAACACACCCTGGTGGGAATGATGGAGGGTTACCTGCTCACCGGCCGGTATGGCTTCTTCCACACCTACGAGGCCTTCGCCCACGTGATCGCCTCGATGTTCAACCAGCACGCCAAGTGGCTGGAGTCCTGCATCCAGCACGCCCCCTGGCGGGCGCCGATCGGGCCCTGGAACTGCCTGATCTCCTCCACCGTGTGGCGCCAGGACCACAACGGCTTCACCCACCAGGATCCCGGCTTCATCGACCTGGCCGGCAACAAGAACGGCCTGGTGGTGCGGGTCTACCTGCCGCCCGATGCCAACTGTCTGCTGGCGGTGGCCGAGGAGGCCATGGAGGAGACCAACGTCTGCAACATCATCGTCTCCGACAAGCAGAAGCATCTCCAGTACCTCAGCCTGAATGAGGCGAGGGCCCATGTGGCCAAGGGGGTCAGCATCGTCCGCTGGGCCAGCAACGACGACGTCGGCACCGAACCCGACGATCCCGACGTGGTGATGGCCTGCGCCGGCGACATTCCCACCAAGGAGACCCTGGCGGCGGTGGAGATCCTGCGCCGGGAGATCCCCACCCTGAAGATCCGCGTGCTCAACGTGGTGAAGCTCTTCGCCCTCACCGATCCCAGCGAGCATCCGCACGGCCTCAGCGACCGCGACTTCGACAGCCTGTTCACCACCAGCAAGCCGGTGATCTTCAATTTCCACGGCTATCCGTGGCTGATCCACCGTCTCTCCTACCGCCGCACCAACCACGCCAACATCCACGTGCGGGGCTACAAGGAGAAGGGCAACATCAACACCCCGCTGGAACTGGCGATCAAGAACCAGATCGACCGCTTCAACCTGGTGATCGACGTGATCGACCGGGTGCCCAGCCTCGGCTCCCGCGCCGCCCACGTGAAGGAGCGCATGAAGAATGCCATCCTCCAGCACGTGCACTATGCCCATGTGCACGGCCTGGACTCCCCCGAGGTGACCGGCTGGCGCTGGAGCCTGCCCCCCGCCGAGGCGGACTGATGCCCCCAGGCGGCGGCGATGCGGTGCTCGTGCTCAACGCGGGCAGCTCCAGCATCAAGGCGGCCCTGCTGAGCCCCGACGGGAACTGCCGCTGGCGGGATCAGCGGCCCTGGAATCCCTCCGGGGACGGTGACGGCGACGAGGGGGCTCCGGAGCGGGTGCTGGCCGCCTGGCTCGGCCCCGCCCTCGACGCCCACGCCGCCGGCCTGCGGCTGGTGGGGCACCGGGTGGTGCACGGCGGCGAGCGCTTCGCCGCGCCCACCCTTCTCGATGCCGAGGCCCTGGAGGCGATCGAGGCGCTGGTGCCCCTGGCGCCGCTCCACAACGGACCCGCCCTGGTGGCGATGCGGTGGTTGCGCAGGCGGCTGCCGGAGGTGCCCCAGTGGGCCTGCTTCGACACCGCCTTCCACGCCACCCTGCCGGCGGCGGCCCACACCTACGCCGTGCCCGCGGAGTGGCGGCAGACGGGGCTGCGCCGCTTCGGCTTCCACGGCCTCAACCACGAGCACGTGAGCCAGGTGGTGGGCCGCGGCCAGGCCGAACGTCCCGCCACCGCGCCACTGCGGCTGATCAGCGCCCACCTGGGCGCCGGCTGCTCCCTCTGCGCCATCCGCGGTGGCCGCAGCATCGACACCACCATGGGCTTCACCCCCATGGAGGGGCTGGTGATGGCCACCCGCTGCGGCTCCATCGATCCCGGCCTGCTGCTGCACCAGCTGCGCCAGGGCATGACCGGGCAGGATCTCGACCACGCCCTCAACGCCGCCAGCGGCCTGCTGGGGCTTTCCGGGCTGAGTTCGAGCATGAAGGAACTGCGGCAGGCGGCCTCCGACGGCCACGCCGGGGCCCGGCTCGCGATCGCGGTGTTCCGCCACTCCCTGCTGCAGGGGATCGGCGCGATGGCCGCCAGCCTCGGTGGTGTGGACGTGATCGCCCTCACCGGCGGCATCGGCGAACACGACCGCCAGCTCCGCGGCGAACTGGCGGAGGCCCTGGTCTGGCTGCGTCCGTTCGATCTGATCGTGGTTCCCGCCGACGAGGAGGGCCTGATCGCCCGCAGCTGCCTGGCGGCGGCGGGTGATCAGACTGGTCTCTCCTGATCTCCTGCCCTGCCGTGATGACCAGCGAGGACGCCCGCCGCCGGACCCTCACCGAATCGCTGCGGCGCCGCTTCGCCGCCGCCGAGCAACGCGATGACGCCGAGGCCAAGCAGGCCCTCTTCCGCGAGGCGGTGTACCTCGGCATACCCCCGGAGGCCTTCCTGCCTTCCCCCCAGGGTCCGCCGCCGGGAACGGCCTGACGGTCCAGGCCGCCGTCGCCAGAATCAGGTCAAGGTCTACGTCCGTCGCCCGATGATGGTCCTCCGTTCCGCGGCAGTGCTGTTTCTGGCGGCGCCGGCCCTCATCCTGTCCGCCCCCGGCCATGCCGAGGAATTCTTCCGGCTGGGGCCCGGCTCCAAGGCGGGGCCCGGCAGCGAGGTGAAGTCGGACTGCGTCACCAGGCCGGACGGAACGGTGGAGTGCGAGACGAGGATCGAGCGGCCCCCCTCCGACACGCCGGCGCGGCCCGAAGTCGATCCCTTCGGCAACTAGAGCCTCCGCCGCATCCCCCGCCGCCTCAGGGGAGAGTGTGCGGCGGGGAGGGGACTTCCCCGGCGGCGGCATCGAGCCGCCGCAGCGTCTGGGCCAGTTCCTCCCGCAGCGCCAGAAAGCCGGGGGAGAGCCGCAGCCGGGCCAGGTCGGAGCGGTCCAGCTGCGCCTCCACCGTCCGCACGATCCGGCCCGGGTTGGGGGCGAGGATGTGGACCCGCTGGGCCAGCAGCAGGGCCTCCTCGAGGTCGTGGGTGATCAGCAGCACGGTGAGCCCCGTGGCGCGCCACAGCTGATGGAGAAACTCCTGCATCGACTCCCGGATCTGGAGGTCGAGGGCGCCGAAGGGTTCGTCGAGCAGCAGCACGCGGGGGTCGGCGGCGAGGGTGCGGGCGATGGCGATGCGCTGCTGCATGCCGCCGGAGAGCTCCCGCGGCAGGCGCCCGGCGGCATCCCCCAGACCCACCACATCGAGGAAATAGGCGGTCCGCTCCTGCACCTCCCGCCGCGGGCGGCGCTGCAGACGCATGCCGAAGGCCACGTTCTGGGCAGCGGTGAGCCAGGGGTAGAGGCTGTACTTCTGGAACACCATGCCGCGGTCGTGGCCGGGCCCCCGCACCCTCTCGCCATCGAGCAGGATCGACCCGTCGCTGGGTCGTTCGAGACCGGCCACCAGCCGCAGCAGGGTGGACTTCCCGGAGCCGGAACTGCCCACCAGCGCCACGAACTCCCCGGAGCGGAGGTCGAAGCGGATGTCGTCGAGCACGGTGCGGGCGGAGGCGCCGCGCCCGTATCTCTTGCTCACGCCGCTGACGGAAAGATGCATCGGCGGTGCGGCTCAGGTGGCCCAGCGGCAGCTGCGCCGCAGCAGCAGGCGGAAGCCGAGGTCGATGGCCAGACCGATCAGGCCGATGGCGATCAGCCCCACGAAGATCTCGTCGGTGCGGAGGAAACGCTGGGCCAGGCTGATGCGCTTGCCCAGACCCTCGGTGGCCGCCACCAGCTCCGCCACGATCACCAGGTTCCACGCCGCCGCCATGTTGATGCGGTAGGCGTCGATCACCTGGGGGGCGATGCAGGGAGCCACCACCCGCAGCAGCAGCTGGGCCCGGTTGCCGCCGAGGGTGAGGGCCGTCTCCTGGAGCTCGGGGGGCACGAACTTCACCGCATCCATGATCATCAGGGTGTTGAAGAAGAGGGTGCCGATGAAGATGAGCAGCACCTTCGGCAGCTCCCCCAGCCCGAACCAGATGATCAGCAGCGGAATGAAGGCGGGCGCCGGCATGTAGCGGATCAGCCCCAGCAGGGGTTCGAACAGCTGACAGATCAGCCGGCTGGTGCCCATGGCGATGCCCAGCGGCAGCGCCACCGCCGCCGACAGGGCGAAACCGGCCAGCACCCGCCCGATGCTGGCGGCCGCATCCCGCGCCAGCAGCCCCTGCTCGAACTGGCTGCGGCCGGCCGCCAGCACCGACGCGGGGGAAGGGAGGAAGAGGGGATCCACCCACCCGCTGGCGGCGATGAGCTGCCACAGCAGCAGAACCCCGGCGAGACCGAGGGAACCGAACAGCCAGGGGCGGTCCCAGCCGGCGTCCGACGGCACGGGTCGGGGTTCCGGCATGGTCAGGGAACCGCCTGGACGAACTTCGGCTCCAGCAGGTTGTCCAGCTGCGGCGGCTTCTCGGCCAGCTTCACCTCCACGAGGAAGTCGCCGATCCGTTCGGCGGCGAAGGGAAGCGAAGCCATCGTGTCGCCGGGCTTGAACGCCTCACGGTTCTGCTCGAGGCTGAAGATCGTGGTGCCGGCGTCGTAGTCCTGGTACTCCTTCTCGCTCACGCCCGCCCGTTCGGCCATGAGGGCAAGGCTGGGCTTCGGGTTCGCCCGGATCTCCGCCAGGGTGGCGAACCAGGTGTTGACGATCTTCTGGATCGCTTCCGGGTTGTTCTCCACGAACTCGCGGCGGCAGACGAGGTGATCGCTGATCGCGCCGGGGAAGTCCTTGGAACTGAACAGCGTGGTGCTGCCGGGCCGCTTGAGGGCCTGGGTGGTGAAGGGAGCGAACACCCCGACCGCATCCACCTTGCCCGCCACGAAGGCGGCCGCCGCGGCCCCGGTCTCCATCGGCACGATCTCCACCTCGGCGGGATCGACGCCGGCATCCTTCAGCCCCAGCAGCAGCAGGTAGTGGTCGACCGTGCCCTCCTCCACGGCCACCTTGCGGCCCCGCAGCTGCTCCACCGTGGTGATGCCCTCGGCCGCGATGATGCGGTCGTTGCCGGTGGAGTTGTCGTTGGTGAGCACCACCTGCAGGTCGGCGCCGCCGGCCACCGAACTGATCGTGTCCCCGAGGGTCTGGCTGTTGCAGTCCAGCTGGCCGGCGTTGAGGGCGTTGATGGAGTCGAGGTAACCGTCGAACCACTGCAGCTTCACCGGCACCCCCTCCTTCTCGAAGAGTCCCTTGGCCTCGCTCACCCGCCAGGGGAACCAGCCGGGCCAGGCGCTGTAGCCGAGCCGCACCGGCGGGGCCTCCGCCTGGGGTGAGCGGCAGGCGCCGAGCAGCCCGGCGCCGAGGCCGAGCGCCAGCAGCAGGCCGATCGAGCGGGAACGGCGGCGGGGGGAGCGGGGGGTTCTGGTCATGGTGTCCGAGCGGGGTGAACGGTGGAGAGGACGGCCGGCGGTCAGGGAAGGGCCGGGGCGGCAAGGTCCGCGGCGCGACGAGCGGCCACCGCCGCCTCGATCCAGCGGTGCCAGGCCTCGAAGCCCTCACCGCTGGCGGCGGAGAGAGGCAGCACCGTGGCGGCGGGATTGACGTCGCGGATGTGGGCCTCGATGCGCTCGAGACGCACGTTCAGGTGCGGCAGCAGGTCGGTCTTGGTGATCAGCACGCAGTCGGCCTCCCGGAACATGACCGGGTACTTGAGCGGCTTGTCCTCCCCTTCGGTGACGCTGAGCAGGGCCACCTTGTGGTGCTCCCCCACCTCGAACTCGGCGGGGCAGACGAGATTGCCCACGTTCTCCACCCACAGCAGATCGAGGCGGGCCGGGTCGAGCTGTCGGCGCAGCAGCTTGAGGCCGCCGCTCACCATGGCGGCGTCGAGGTGGCAGGCGCGGCCGGTGGTGATCGGCACCACCGGCACGCCGAGCGCCTCGATCCGCTCCGCGTCGAGCCGGGTCGTCATGTCCCCCTCCAGAACCGCCATGCGCCAGCGGGAGGCGAGGCCAGCCAGGCTTCGCTCCAGCAGCGCCGTCTTGCCGGCGCCGGGACTGCTCATCAGGTTGAGGCAGAGCAGCCCCCAGACGTCGAAGTGCTCGCGGTTGTGTTCGGCCCGGTGGCGGTTGGCCGCCAGCAGATCCAGGCCGAGCGTGTCCTGCAGAGGCATGTGCATGGGCTTCAGGGGGAAGGGGAGGAGAGGGCGGGGCTGGCGTCGTAATCGACCCGAAGGATCCGCAGTTCGCGGCCCTGGAGGATCTCCTCCATGGGATGGGAACAGCAGGGGGAGCGGAACCCGGTTTCGGCGGCCGGCGCGTAGGGGTCACCGCAGGCGAGGCAGCGGGCCTTCAGGGGCACCCGCTCGATCCGCAGGGCGGCCGACTCCAGCCAGGTGCCGCGCACCGCCGTTCCCCAGGCCAGCAGGAGGGCATCGGGTTCGACGCAGGTGAAGTCGCCCACCTGCAGCTCCACCTGCCGCACCCTCACGGGAACGGTGCCCTTTTGGCTGCGCCACTGGTCGAGGGAGAGAACGAGCGCCCGGGTCATGTCCACCTCGTGCATCGCTCACCTCCAGCGCCGGTCCACGGCCATGTCGCACCGCTCGTGGATCCAGGCGGGCCGCTCGCGGCGCGGCAGCTGGCCGCTCACCACCAGGTGGGCCATGGTGTCGCAGATGACGCGGCTGGCCATCAGGGCCGTCATGTCGCTCACGTCGTAGGGCGGCGACACCTCCACCACCTCCAGCCCGGCCACCGGGACGTTGCGCACGATCAGCTCCAGCAGCTTCAGGGCCTCCCGCGGCAGCAGTCCGCCCGGCTCGGGCCAGCCGGTGCCGGGCACGAAGCCGGCGTCGATGCAGTCGATGTCGAAGGAGATGTA
>CAZVPB010000098.1:0-8211 GCA_964628165.1 uncultured Cyanobium sp. | reverse complement strand
GGTCCAGGGGCAGGGGAACCTCACCGGCGTGCCAGCGGCCGCCGGCCTTCTCCGCCACCAGGGCCCGCCCCTCCAGGCGCAGGGGCCGGCCGGCCCCCACCTCGATGCGCACGGCGCTGTAGGGCCGCCGCAGCGCCCGGCCATGGCCCACGCGGCCCAGGAAGATGCGGGAGCGGGCCACCTCGGCGCCGCCCGGGTCGATCTCCTCGTGGAGAACGGCCCCCTCCCTCCGCTGGCGCCGCAGGCTGTAGCCGCTGCCGCCGCACACCACCAGCGGCACGTTGGCGTCGCCGTGGCCGGTGGCGCCCGTGCGCAGCACCTCGAGGCAGTGGGCGTGACCGGTGAGGATCAGATCCACCAGGGGACGGTCCCCGGCGAGGCTGCCCACCGCCCGGGCCACCTGGTCGAGCACGCGGCGCAGCCGGAGTCGCACCGCCCGGGTCTGGGCCTGGTCCCACTTGCTGCGCTCGGTCGAATAGGGGGGATGGTGGAGCACCAGGATCCGGCCGCGGATGTCCGGATCCCGCCAGGAGGCCACCAGCCGGTCCCGCAGCCAGTCCAGCTGCTCCCGGTCCACCATGCCTGGCCCGGCGGTGAGCTGCTTGCGCAGGTCGCGGATCTCCTCGTCGAGCTCCTCGATCCGCTCGAGCCGGTCGAGGCCGGCGTCCATGCCCTCCTCCCCCTCAGCCAGCGGATTCATCAGCTCCATCAGCAGGTCCTGCTGACGCCGCTCCAGCTGTCGCAGACGCTCCTCCAGTGCACGCTCCCTCTCCCCGCCCCGGTCGCCGGCCTCCAGCGGCAAAGGTTCGTTGAAGGTGTTGGAGTCGAGGCAGAGAAACTCCACGCCGCCATGGCGGAAGGAGTAGTAGCGGTGGGGCAGCCGCGTGTGCCGGCCGGGCCGGTAGAGCAGGCAGCGGCTGCCGGCCTCGATGGCGGTGTAGTGGCGCTCGAGATGGGCAGCCAGCTCATCCTCCGGCAGCTCCGCCAGCAGATCGAGGAAGGCTTCGGCGTAGGCCTCCCCCACATAGGAGCCGTGCCAGGCCACGTCCAGGTCGGGCAGGGGCCGGATGAAGCGCCGCAGCGGCAGGGTGAGGCCGGAGAGGAGCCCCAGCAGGGGGTTGAGGTCGTAATAGTCGTGGTTGCCCGGCACCGGCAGGAAGGGGGTGCGGAAGCACAGGCCGCGGTGGTCGAGATCTCGCCAGTGCTCACCGCCCACCAGCCATTCGCGGTAGGGCTCGATGAAGTTGGAGGGATACTGCTCGGCGGAGCCCACCTGGTACACCACATCGCCGGTGTGGAGCAGGAAGGCCGCCTCGTCGCGGTGCTCCAGCATCCGTTCGGCCACCTGCCGCTGGGGCCGCCGGCCGGATCCGTGCCGCGTGCCGCTGTCGCCGATCACCAGAAACGAGAAGGGTTCCTCCGCGGCGGGGGCGCCCTCGAGCACCAGGCGGGTCTGATCGATGCGCCGCTCCGCCAGCGCGGGATGGCCCCAGCGCACCCGCTCGGCCATCCGTTCGATCTTGCGGAGGATCGGTGGATCGGTGGACAGGTTCATCGGCCTTCGAGCGGGGTCCGGCGGGTTCAGGCGACCGTGAGCGGGGCGATCACCCGCAGGCTGCCGGGCAGACAGCGGAACTCCACCGGGGCAGGATCCAGCAGTTCGCCGTCCACCACGATCCGCTGCGGCGGATCGGTCTCGATGCGGATCCGGCTGGCCCGGAAGGTGAGCAGGCCCTCGCCATCGGCGGGGGTGCTGGAGAGGGCCGAGCCCACCAGCGTGGCGAGGGCCTGCATCCCCTCCAGGCGGGTGGAGGGGGCGGCGATGGTCACCTCCAGCTGGCCGTCGTCGGGGATCACCTGGCCGAAACCCTGGGCCAGCACCGACGTGGGCGGCGCCACGTTGGCCACGGTGATGGCGCTGGCGTCCAGCTCCCGGGTCTCGCCGTCCACGTCGACGGTGGCCCGGAAGGGCTCCATCTCCACCATCTGCCGGGCGCCGGAGAGCAGGTAGGCGAGGGGGCCGAAGCGGGTCTTCAGTTCACGGGTGGCCCCCCCCACCATCGCCGCCTCGAAGCCCACGCCGGCCAGCAGGATCATCGGCTCGTCATTGCAGAGGGCCGCGTCCACCACCCGCACGTTCCCCACCAGGATGTTGGTGCAGGCGGCGCGGAGATCGGTGGGAATGCCGAGGGCCGTTGCGAAGGCGTTGGCGGTGCCCCGCGGCAGGATGCCGAGCGGGATGCCGCTGTCGATCAGGGCCCCGGCCACGGCCGAGACGGTGCCGTCGCCGCCGGAGGCGAGGATCATCCGGTCGGCGGGCTCCTCGTCGCCGGCGGGCTCGCCGAGTCCCCGCACCAGGTCGGCCACCTGGTCCCGGGGGCTCACCCCCTCCCGGGTCATCACCACCCGCAGCAGCACCTGGGGCTCGAGGATCGACCGGATCAGGGCCAGGTCCTGATGGGGATCGCCCTGGCCCGCCACCGGATTGAACAGCAGGGTGGCGCGGCGGCTGCGGGCCAGCCCCCGCAGGGTCAGGGTGGCGGTGGCCTCGTTGAGGGCGAAGGGAACCTGCCGCAGCAGACAGGCCCGCAGCACCGGGGCGAGGGTGGAGCCCCACAGGTCGGCGTGGCGGGTGTCCACGAAGCAGATCACGCCGATCAGCCCGCCCTCCAGCACCCGCGCAGCCAGCTCGATCTCGCCCCCCTCGCCGAGATCGGCCAGGGCGGTCACCGCCAGGCCGCCGGTGGCGGGATCCTCGCCGAGGGAGCGGGCCAGCTCCCCGGTGGCGAGCAATCCGAATTCCCCCAGGGCTGCGCGGTGCTGACCCACCCAGTCCCGCAGGGAACCGAGCCGAGAAGGAGTCGACACCAGGGCGATCGCGCTGGGCATCGACTCCTCCGGATGGCGGCAATCTAGATGCGGCCCGCGGCGGCGGCCGGGGCGCTCAGGCGCTCACCAGGGCAGCGGCGGATTGCCCACCCCCACGTTGCAGCCCATCTGGGTGCCGAGCAGCGCCCCGAGGGGGATCGCCCAGGCGCGGCCGTCGTCGCGGGAGGCGGCATAGCCGATGCCCCCTCCCACCAGGCCGCCCACGAGGCGTCCGATGTTGCAGCGGCGCGCCGCCTCCGCCTCCACCCAGCCGGGCACCCCGGGGGTCGTGCCGCTGGGGGGGACGGGCTGGGGGTAGTTGCGGGCGCGGTAGTCGTTCCGGTAGCGGTAATCGTCCGGATAGTCGCTGCGGTAGTAGGGCGTGGGCTGCACCGGAACGGTGGGCAGGGCCACGGGCCGGGCATAGGGGGAGGCCCCCCAGGGGGCGGCCTGGGCGGCCTGGGGCAGCAGCAGGGCGCCGGTCAGCCCCGTGCCCGCCAGCAGGGCGGCCGCGCGGCGGTGAAGCGAAGCGTTGGCGGTCATCGTTCTTGGTTCGAAAGGCCGGAAGGCACCCGCTCGGGTGGCTTCATGGACTCAGTGAAGGGGGGGGATGTGACTCGACCGTGACCGGCCCTCGCTCCATCTCTGACCGGATGCGACCGGGCCGAGCGGTGGCCGGATGGCGCCGCCGTTGGCAGGCTGGGGAACACGCCTGCACGCCGATGAGCTGGAGCGAACTGGAGCGGCTGGTGGAGGAGGCGGAGGCCGACGGCGTCATCCGCCGGTCCCTGCGGCACTGCCGCTCCCGTCAGGAGCTCGTGCTGGCCGCCCGCCGGCTCGGCTACCGCATCACCCACAAGGACATCGAGCGGGCCCGCCAGATGGACCACCGCCAGACCGGCCGCAGCGGCGGCGGGTCACGGTTGAGCGGCTGAGCTGAGGCGGATCTCCGCCTCCACCGCCTCGGCGGTGGGTCGCAGGCGGAAGCCGAGCTTCTCGCAGACCCGCTGCATCGGCCGGTTCCCGTGGAGGATCTCGGCCTGGATCCACTCCAGCCCCTCGTCGCGGCCGATCTCGAGCAGCAGTTGCAGCAGCCTGGTGCCCACCCCCTGCTTCTGCCAGGGGTCGCCCACCAGCATCGAGAACTCGGCCGCGTTCCGGCCGTGCAGGCGGCTGAGGCGGCCCACGCCGAGAACCTCATGCGCCCGGGTGGCCGGATCGCGCCGGTCCACCACCACCGCCATCTCCCGGTCGTAATCGGTGAAGCAGATGCGGGTGAGCCGCTCGTGGGCGGTGCGGCGGCTCAGGGTCATGAGGTGGAAGTAGCGCAGGTACACGCTCTGCTCCGAGAGGGTGTGGTGGAACGCCACCAGCAGGGGCTCGTCCTCCGGCCGGATCGGCCGGATCGTGGCGGTCGAACCGTCCGCCAGGGTGCAGCGCCGCACGTACTGGCTGGGATAGGGACGGATCGCCGGACGGACGGCGGGACAGGTGGCGCCCTCCGCCTCGTGCAGAAGGATGCGGGCGTCGAGCGCCAGCAGGCCGGGCCCCTCCCCGGCCGGACTCACCAGCAGGGGGTTGATGTCCAGCTCACGGATCCAGGGCTGCTCGAGCACGAGGCGGCTCACCCGCACGAGGAGCCGCTCCAGCTCCGCGATGTCGGCGGCCCCACGCCCCCGCACCCCCTGCAGTGCCCCATGGATGCGGGTGCGCTCCATCAGGCGGCGGGCGAGGGTGGTGTTGAGGGGCGGCAGCCCCACGGCGCTGTCGCCGAACACCTCCACCAGCCGGCCGCCGGTGCCGAAGAGGATCACCGGCCCGAACTGGGGATCCACGCTGCTTCCCACGATCAGCTCGACGGCATCGCCGGTCCGCAGCATCGGCTGCACCGTCACGCCGCCGAAGGCCTCGATCCCGTAGCGGCTGGCGATGGACGACGCCATCTCCCGGAAGGCCCCGTCCACCGCTCCGGCATCGGCCAGATCCAGCCGCACCCCGCCCACGTCGCTCTTGTGGGTGATGGCGGCGGAACGGAGCTTGAGCACCACCGGATAACCCAGCCGGTCGGCCAGCTCCACGGCATCCTCCGCCGTGCCCGCCACGTGGGTCTCCACCACGGGGATGCCGTAGGCCCGCAGCACCTGCTTGGCCTCCCATTCATCCAGCAGCGTGCGGTCGCGCCCGCGCACGCCGGCCAGGATCTCCTCCACCTCGCGGCGGCCCGGGGCCTGCTCCCCTCCGGCAGCCAGGTCGGCGTCGGCCTCCGGCAGCAGGGCGGGCGTCTCGTAGAGGGCCCGCAGGTTGTCGCCGTAGCGCCAGAGCGCATGGAACAGGCCCACGGCGTCATCGGGGAACCTGCAGGTGGCGATGCCGGCCTCGTTGAGGATCCGCTCCCCCGGCTCCACCTCAGGACCGCCCATCCAGCTGGCGAGGATCGGCTTGCCCGCCCGGGCCGCCAGCTGCCGCAGCCGCTCGGCCGTGCCGGTGGGATCGGTCATGGCCTGGGGGGTGAGGATCACCAGCAGGGCATCGCAGCCGGGGTCGGCGAGCACCGCCTCGATCGCGGCGGCGTACCGCTCCGGCCCGGCATCGCCGAGGATGTCCACCGGATTGCGGCGGCTCCACTGGGGGGGCAGGGCGGCATCGAGCCGGTCCCGCGTCTCCTGGGAGAGGGTCGCCAGGGTGCCGCCCCGGCTCACCAGGGCATCGGTGGCGAGCACCCCCGGCCCGCCGGCGTTGGTGATGATCGCCAGCCGCGGCCCCGCCGGAGGCTTCGGCTGCTTGCCCAGCACCTCGGCCAGGTCGAAGAGATCCGACACCCGCTCCAGCCGCAGCACCCCGCAGCGCCGGAAGGCGGCGTCGAGCACCTCGTCGCTGCCGGCCAGGGCGCCGGTGTGGGAGGAGGCCGCCGCCGCCGCCGCGGCGGTGCGGCCCGCCTTGATCACCACGATCGGCTTGGTGAGCGCCACCTCCCGCGCCGCCGAGAGGAACGACCGGGGATCCCCGATCGATTCCATGTAGAGCACGATGCTGCGGGTGTGGGGGTCGTCCCCCAGCCAGGTGATCAGGTCGCCCCAGCCCACGTCGAGCATCGTGCCCATCGACACGAAGGCGCTGAACCCCACGTTCTCCCGCAGGCTCCAGTCGAGCACCGCCGTGCAGAGGGCTCCCGACTGGCTGAGGAAGCCCACGTGGCCGGGGCGGGCCATGGCGGCCGCGAAGGTGGCGTTGAGGCCCAGCCGCGGATTCATCAGGCCGAGGCAGTTGGGCCCCAGCAGCCGCATGCCGCTGCGCCGCAGCACGTCGCGGATGCGGGCCTCACGGGCGAGCCCCTCGGCGCCGATCTCCCGGAAGCCGGCGGAGAGCACGATCGCCGTCTTCACGCCGACCCGGCCGCAGGCCTCGATCAGTTCCGGCACCGTGGGGGCAGGGGTGGCGAGGATCGCCAGGTCCACCGGTTCCGGGATCTCCTCGATCCGGCCGAAGGCGCGGATGCCCAGCACGCTGTGGCGCCTGGGGTTCACCGGGTAGACCGTGCCGCCGAAGGGGGTCTCGATGAGGTTGCGCAGCAGGGTGCGGCCGACGCTGGCGGGCCGCTCGCTGGCCCCGATCACCGCGACGGCCCGGGGCTGGAAGAGGGCGGCGAGGGGCTGCCTCTCCGACCTCAGGATGTCGTAGATCGGGTCGGTGACCGGCTTCACCGCACGACCAGCACCGGCACCTTCGACTCCACCAGCACCCGCTGGGTCTCGCTGCCCAGCAGCAGCCCGGACAGTCCGCCGCGGCCATGGGAGGCCATCACCACCAGATCGCAGCCGAGCCGGCCGGCCGTCTCCACGATCGCCTGGTGGGGCAGGTCGCTGGTCGCCCGCTCGCAGGCGAAGGGCACACCGCCCTCCTCGGCGGCGGCCGCGGCGGCCCGCAGGATGCGGTCCGACTCCTTGCGGCTCGCCTCGATCAGCGCGTCCATCGTGTTGGGATCGAGCATCTCCCCCATCCCCAGCACCGGCACCGGCACGTTGGGCCGGGCGTGGAGGAAGGTGATGCGGGCCCCCAGCGCCCCGGCCAGGCTCACGGCCTGCCGCACGGCCTCCTGGGAACGCTCGGTGCCGTCGCTGGGCACCAGCAGATGGGTGTAGGGCATGGCCTGGGCGCCGCTGCTGACTGTCTACTCCCGCGATCCGCTCAGTGGAGCGGATCGCTGATCACCAGGGTGGAGCAGCGGAGCCGCTCCATCAGCGCCGCGGCCCGGTCGCTGGCGGGGATCGGCAGCCCCTCCACGATGCGGCGCTGGGAGCGCAGGATCACCAGATCATGGTCGCGGCTGCGGGCCCGGATCGCCGCCGCCACGTTGGCCTCCCCCACCACCTCGAGCGCGACCGGAATGCCGCCGCCATCGGGATCGAGCAGGGGAATCCAGCGCTGCAGCTGGGCGCGCACCCGCTCGAGATCCTCCTCGCCGCGGCGCGGATCGTGCACGTGGAGCAGGGTGATGCGCCCCGGCTCCGGGCCGGAGTCGACGAACCGCTCGGCCAGCTGGAACTGTTCCAGCGCGCCCGCGGTGGTGTCCTTGACCGGCACCAGCACCCGCCGCAGCGTGCCCGGATCCGCCATCAGCCGCGCCATCACCACGGGGCAGTGGGCCTGACGGCAGATGGCCGCCACCATGTCGCCGAAGAACCAGAACCCCAGCCGGGCCGGTGGACCCACCCCCACCACCACCAGGTCGGCCCCCTGCTCCAGCGCCGAGCGGGCGATCCCGCCGGCCACGTCGTCGTCCACCCGCAGCAGGCTCCGGCCGGCCACCCCGGCGGCCGCCATCAGTTCCTCCGCCCGGTGCAGCAGCCCCCGCGCGGCCGAGAGCGCCGAGGGCAGCCCCCCCTGGGTGCCCCGGCTCACCTCCACCTGCTGGGGCGACACCACCGCCAGGGGGAGCACCGTTCCCTCATGCCCCTCCGCGTCGCCGCCGCTGAGGCGGCCGCCGAGGGCGAGCAGGGGGGCCTCGGTGCTGGGGTTCGCCACCGGCACCAGAACCCGCAGGGACCGGCGCGCCAGGGCCAGGGGGCCGCTCTGCCGCAGGGTGAGCACCCGCCCCCGCCGGGCCCCCAGACGCGCCATGGCCACCTTGGTGAGCATCGGCCCGAGGGTGGCGGTCACCACCATCATCGCCAGCACGCTGTTGAGCACCCGTTCATCGAGCACCCCGGCCCGGAAGCCCACGAAGGTGGCCGCGAGGGTGGCGGCCACCTGGGGCAGGGACAGGGACCAGAGGGTGAGGATCTGGGGGCCGTCGTACCCGTGCATCCGGCCCGTCAACCAGGAGGCCAGTCCCTTGGCGGCCAC
>CAZVPB010000097.1:0-8227 GCA_964628165.1 uncultured Cyanobium sp. | reverse complement strand
CGTGCTGGAGCGGCTCGAGCGGATGATCCGGGAGGCCCGT
The DNA here is from genome assembly GCA_964628165.1 of uncultured Cyanobium sp. Taxonomy (GTDB): domain Bacteria; phylum Cyanobacteriota; class Cyanobacteriia; order PCC-6307; family Cyanobiaceae; genus Cyanobium. The sequence goes on along the minus strand of CAZVPB010000097.1, from coordinate 8,187 downwards.
GAGCGGGAGGAGGTGGCCTGAAGCTCGCCCCCAGGCCATCAGGCAGGAAGGAGCCCTGCGCAGACGTAGACGCCGAACCGCCGCTTCAGGGGGCCGGGCTTCTCCGCGAACAGGAGGCAGCCGAGCTGCCTGGCGTGATGCTCGATCATGGAAAGCCGTCGCTGCAGCAGGTTGACGAAGGTCACCACGGCTTCCTCCTGGGCGAAGGAAGACGGATCCTCCAGCAGCACGTTTCGAAGCACACAGAGGTCGTGGTGCTCTCCGAGCGCGTGGCCGAGCTTCTTCACCTCGTCATGCCGCGTGCCCAGCACGGCGGGCCATGCCCCACGCAGAAGGCGCAGGTGATGGCCGTGATACTTGATCCTCTTGCGCCACTCGTGGAAAGCGCCGGGATCCGGATCGCGGGAAACAACCTCCGACGCCTTGCGGCCGCGGGCATAGGTTCTGCGCAGTCCAGCCAGAAGAATCCCGGGGTCATCGGCGCTGATCCCCATCGCGGCAACGATCCTGCGCCCCTCCAGCAGAGAGGTGCGGACCTCGTCGAGGCGCCCGGTGCCCTCCGCCGTGGACTGGGTGAGGGCCTGCCTGCGGGCCGCGAGCTGCCGGCGGATCGGCTGGATGGTGCGTCCATCGATCTCATCGGCGAAGTGATCGGCGAGCAGGTCGTAGGTGTCGATCATGACGTCGGCATCCCGCAGCTCGGAGAGTCGCCGTGCGGCATCGCGATACCGCCTGTTCTCGGCCCTGTAGACCTCGGTTCCGTCACGCACGAGACGCAGGGCTCCGCGGATCTTCTTGCAGCGTTTCCTCACCTGGTGAATGACGTGGGAACGTTCCAGCCGTTCATCGGCCAGCTCCGCCAGGGCGCGTTCGATCTGTTCGGAGATCACCCGGCGGATGCCGTTCTGAAGTGATTCCTTTTCGCTCAGACGGTAGGGCATATGTGAGCAGTCTATGGAACAGGCAATCGTTTGGGGGACAGGGTTCCGCTAACCCCGCCGCTGAAGGAGTCGATCCAGAACATCGCGGTGACAGGGAAGCTTCTGGCCATGGCGGAAGAAGGATTCCCACGGATCGTCCTTCTGGCCGAGGCGCCTGAAGATGTTGGCGATCGTGTAGGACTGGGAGTTCAGTGTTCCGTCACCGAGCTCCTCCCAGTCCAGCGGTGTCGCCACGGGCGCCCCCGGCCTGGCCCTGAGGCAGTAGGGGGGTACCGATGTCTGGCCGTAGGCATTGCGGAGGACATCGAGGAACAGTCTTCCCCGGCGCTGGTCCTTCCTCAGTTCGGTGGTGAGTCGCTCCGGCTCACGCGCCTCCAGCACATGGGCGATGTCACGGGCGAAGTCGCGGGCCTCGTCGAAGCCGGTGGACCGGTCGAGCGGAACGACGACGTGCAGCCCGCGGGAGCCGGTGGTCATCGGGAAGGACAGCAGATCGAGCTCCTCCAGCAGGTCCCGCAGGACACGGGCGGCGAACCGGACGGCCTCGAAATCGTCGTCCGGTGGGTCGAGGTCGAAGACCAGGCGGTCGGGACAGTCGAGGCGATCGATCCGGCTCAGCCAGGCATGGGGCGTGATGCAGGCCTGGTCCGCGAGATACACGAGGCAGGCGGCGTCGTTGCAGACCACCTGATCCTGATGCGACCGGTTTCCCCGGATCTCCACCCGCACCCGGTCGATCCAGTCGGGGAAGTGGTCGGGAATCCTCTTCTCATAGAACCCCTCAGCCCCGATGCCGTCGGGAAAGCGCTGCAGGGTGAGGGGGTGATTCCGCAGGTGCGGCAGCAGCATCTCGGCGATCCGCAGGGAATAGTCGGCCAGATCCGCCTTGGTCAGACCGATGTCGGGGAACAGGACCTTCTCCGGCCGGGAGATCACGATCCGGTGCGCGCCGATCTCATAGGTGATTCCGCTCACCCTGCCGGTTCCTCCCGGACCACCTCCGTGGCCTCCTTGTCGCGCCTCAGACCCAGGAAACGGGGGTGCCTCAGCCTGCCCTCAGCGGTCCACTCCTCGAAGCCCACCTCGGCCACGAGGCTGGGGGTGACCCAGTGGATGTCCTCCCCGGACGGCTCCGGCTTCTCAAAGGGAGATGTCTGTCGCTCCCTCGACTCCAGGTGATCCTTCAGCTGTCGCAGCGTCGCGTCGGAGAAACCGGTTCCGACCTTGCCGGCATAGAGGAGGCTGTCCCCCCGGTACACACCGAGCAGGAGGGCGCCGAACCCCTCGCGGGATCCATGGGGCTCGGTGTATCCACCGATCACGAACTCCTGCCGGTTCACCGACTTGAACTTGAGCCACTGTCGTGAACGGCCATGCACGTACGCACCCCTGGCGTCCTTGGCGATGATCCCCTCCCAGCCTCTGCGACAAGCATCCTGGAACACCTCTTCCCCCTCGGCATTGCGGTGCTGCGTGTACCGGAGAGGATCGTCGAAGACAAGCGCCCGCTTCAGGAGGGTCTTGCGATCTCTCTGCTGAACCTGAGTGACATCACTGTCATCAAGATAGAGAATATCAAAGAGGTAGAGATAAACCTTCACTCCCGATTCGCGGATCGCAGCGGCATCCTCGAGATGCATCCGTCTCTGCAGCCTGGAGAAGCTGGTGAGGCGGCCTTCGAACGCAACGATCTCTCCATCCACGATGAACCGTCTCTGAGGCTGCTTCCCCAGTGTCCTCACCAGCTCCGGGTACTGCTCATTGAGGACATGGCGGTTGCGGGAGTTCAGCCGGATCGAGTCCCCGTCCCGGAAGGCCAGACAGCGTTCACCATCCAGCTTGCGCTCGAAGATCCAGTGCGGATCCGAGAACCGCCGGTCCGTGAGGGTGGCGAGCATCGGACTCACCCAGGCAGGAAAGGGGGTCTGCCTCAGCTTCGCCTGGCTGCTCTCGCTGAGAAAGCGGAAGTTCGCATTCACGATTCGTCCCCGCCGCCACCGTGTTCGCGGTCAGCATCCTCATCATGGATTTCCGTCAGGGTCCGTTCCGTCGACACCGACCGGGTTTCGGTGCTCACCGGCCGGCGCCGTGCATCCGCCCGGTCATCGTCCATCTTGATCAGAAGCCAGCGTTCATCCTGCCTGGAATCGGCTCGAATGAGGGCATAGCCCCCCCTGATCTTCTCACCATCGAGAGCAACCTCCAGCTTCCCTTCGACATGGGACTGCCGCATCGATGCCCCGTCGATCTCGAGCCGGAAGTCGTAGTGAAGACTGCTGGCGTCATGCTTCTGGATGACGAAGATCGGTTTCTCCATGGCTGGCAGTTCACCAACGGGATTCAGCTCACCGAGTTCAGGATCGCCACCAAGGTGGGCAGGCAACGGATCCGCCCGCCCTCATCGGTGTGGATGTCGACGTCGACCGTGCGGTGCGGTGCGGGCGTCTCCCCCGGCCGGCGGCTGCGGATCACCCCCAGCTTGATCCGGTCGGACTCGAGTCCCAGCACCAGCTTCAGCGGCCGGACCCCGTCCCCCTGCGCCTGCAGATCGTCGCGGCGTGCGGCCGCCACCCGGTAGCGGCCTGCCTCGTGCTCGAGATCGGTGATCTCGAAGCGCCCGCTGATCTCGTCACAGAACCGGGCCAGGAAATCCAGGGGATCGTCCCGCTGGGCACGCAGTTCCTCGAGAAGGGCGTGGTGGTCCATGGCGAGGCGATCGGTTCAGGTCGGTGGTTCGATCATGGCCCTCGGCACGACGCGCACGCCATGGATCCCGCGCAGGCATCCACCGAGGTGGAGAGGCACCTCGTCTTCGTCTACGGCACGCTGAAGCGGGGGCAGGGAAACCATCACTGGCTGGAGGGGGCGGTGTTCCTCGGAGAAGCCAGCCTCACCGGCGCCGTCCTCCACGACCTGGGGCCCTTCCCCATGGCGATCGAGGGGGACGGAACCGTGCATGGGGAGGTCTACGGGGTCAACGAAGCCGGCCTCGCCCGACTCGACCGGCTGGAGGGCTGTCCGCGCCTCTATGCACGGCGCCCGATGGCGCTGGCGGATGGGAGGCGGGCCTGGGTGTACCTCGGAAGCTGGCGGCAGGTGAGGAACGTGCCGCGACTCGCCGACGGCTGCTGGCACGGCCCCCGCGACGGCGGCGGCGTGGGCAAGAGCCACCAGCCCCTGCCATGAATGGCCCCGGCGCAGAACCCTGCCTAACCGGTGGCCACAAGCCAGCGCCCCCCGGCCGCCAGCGCCGTGGCCAGGAGCGACCCCACCCGCCAGCCTCGCCGGCCGGCCGGCAGGAAACGCCGCAGCAGCACGATGGAGCCCGCTGCCCCCGTCAGCAGAACGGCGGTCTGGCAGAAGGCCACCACGTGGGGATCGGCGCTCCAGCCCGGCAGCGAGCCGGCCCAGCCCAGGCCGTCGGCGCTCACCCGCAGCACCTGCCCCCCCTCCCGCATTCCCAGAGGCAGGTGGTCCGCCAGCATCAGCGCCCAGAGCAGGGGCAGCAGCACATAGAGAAGCTGCCATGGGGCCAGGGTTCCAGCCGCCGTCTCGGATCGGGGCCGGAGCAGGGCTCCCGGCAGCCGCAGCGCCAGGGCGGCGATGGAAGGCAGGGCCAGGGCGAGAGCGGCGAAGGCCAGCCGCGGCAGGAGCGGGCCCTCGTGCAGGCTGGCGGGGACCAGCGGCAGCCCCCCCAGAAGGGGACGCCAGTGGTGCAGGGTCACGCCCCCGGCCAGCACCAGGATCAGGCCGGCCTCACCGGCCGGCGGATCCGCCTCCCGCTGCAGGTCGGCGGCGGGAGGACGCAGACGCACCTGCACGGAGCGGTGGGGGCAGGCCTGGGCGCAGGTGAGGCACAGCACGCAGTTGCGGTTGTCCTCCAGATGGGCGGGGTGGGTGCCGAGCGGGCATCCCTGCGTGGCCATCCCCTCCCCCTCCGCCGGCCCGCCCTTGAAGCAGGCATAGGTCGTGCAGCTGCCGCTGCAGGTGCCCGGCTCGGCCCTCAGCTCGCTGATGGCGAGCTTGGCGAAGAGACCGTTCATCCCCCCCACCGGGCAGAGGGTGCGGCACCAGAAGCGCTTCTCGAAGACCAGTGAACCGACCACGGCGCCGGCGGTGATGAGCAGCAGCAGGCAGCTGCTCAGCCAGGCGGTGTCGACCAGGTTGCCCAGGGCCTCCCACAGCAGGATGGCGGCGAATCCGGCGGCGAGCAGCGGCGCGGCCCAGCGGTCGAGGTTGCCGCGGGGCCAGCGCCGCGGCCGCCAGCCCAGCCGCCGGGAGAGACGCTGGCTGATCTCGCCCCACACCATGAACGGGCAGAAGGCGCACCACAGGCGGCCCACCAGCGGGTGGGAGAGCAGGATCAGCGGCCACCACCAGGCCCAGAAGAGGTTGAGGGCACCGTTGTGGGCCCGGTCCTGGGGGCCCAGCCAGAGCCACAGGTTCACCACCACGAAGATCCAGCTCACCAGGCCGTAGAGCAGCACGTTCCACAGCCGCGGTGCCCGCATCCAGTCCCGCAGCCAGGGCTTCCACCGCCACAGCTCGAAACGGGCCGGCCGGGCGCGTCGGGATGTCCAGAACACATCCTGGGGAAGAACGGCCGGCGGGCCCTCGCCGCACTGCCGCAGGGCCCGTTCGATGAGCTCATCGAGTTCGCGGAGGTTGCCGGGAAAGTCATGGGACTGCAGCCGCTTCACCAGCGAGTCCTCCACCGCAGGGGCCCGCTTCCAGCCGAGGGCGCGGGCGTGCTGACGCACGCCGTAGCGCAGCCATTCACCGAGGTCCTGCCGCCGCACCCGCAGCGCCGGCACCCGGATCTGCCGGAAGGATCCACGGCAGCCGGGCAGGGGCGACTCGGAGGTGAGAAACACCCGCCCGGTGAAGCGCCGCGGCTCCGTTGGGTCGTCCGGGCAGCGCCAGGACCCGGTCCGGGCCAGTTCCAGCAGAGCGGGCCGCAGGGCGGGGTCGGCCCGGTCCACCTGATCCAGAAGCAGCCCGCCGCCCTCCAGGCACTCCAGCAGCGGCGGATCACCGCCGGCAGCGGCGGCGAACAGTTCAGCGCCGTCGGGGCGCAGCAGGGCGCAGTCGATCCGCACCAGCGGCCGCCGCCGGGCCGGCGAGCCGAAGTGGATCAGGGCGGCGAGGTTGTCCTTCTCCAGGCCAGGCTCGCCGGTGATGAGCACCGCACCGCCCTGGCTGTCCTCCGCCGCCTCCCGGATCTCCCGCCGCAGCGTGCGGGCGTAGCGGCTGCTGCCCACCACGCCGCGGCGGGCACGCCCGATCAGGTGGGGAGCGAGGCGCAGCAGGCACGCCCCGGAGGCGGAGGGATCACTCGCCATCGGCCCACCGTCAGCAGCAGCTCGATTCTGGCCGGAGATGATGGAGGTTCCCCGCCTGCTTCCCGATGGCTCTCCGCCTCTACGGCGCCCCCCGCAGCCGCTCCTCGATGGTGCGGTGGTATCTGGAGGAGAAGGGGATCCCCTGCGCCTCGGTCGATCTCGACCTCAAGGGCGGTGAACACCGGCGGGAGCCCTTCACCGCCATCAACCCCTTCGGCAAGGTGCCCGCCCTGGAGGACGACGGCTTCCGGGGGCCGGACGGCGGCCCGCTCAGGCTCTTCGAGAGCGGCGCGATCCTGCTCCATCTCGCCGAGCATCACGCCGGGGAGTTCGGTGGGGATCCGCAGATCGCCGCCGCGCGGCGGTCCCTGTCGATCCAGTGGGTGCTCTTCGCCAACGCCACCCTCGGGCCCGGTCTCTTCGTGGCCGACAGCCGCGAGCGGGAATTCCCGCGCCTGATGGGGGCCCTCGAGGGCCTCCTCACCCCCGAGCGCTCCCTGCTGGCCGGTCCGGAGGGCAACGACGATCCCGGCTGGGGTGTCGCCGACTGCGCCGTGCAGGCCTACCTCGCCTACCTGCCGGTGTTCTTCCCTCAGCTCGACCTCACCCCTTATCCCACCGTCCAGGCGGTGATCGCGGCCACCCAGGCACGGCCCGCCTACCGCCGTGTCATGGCGGAGACGTGAGGCGGACGGGGTGAGGGAAGCGGCGCCGTTCCGCTGGCGCGGCCACCTGCTGCAGCTGCTGGCCGGCCGGGCCCTGTGGGACCCGGCTGAATCCCTGCTGCTGGTGGCCGATCTGCACCTGGGCAAGGCGGAGACCTTCCAGGCCCATGGCATTCCCCTCCCCAGCGACGGGGATGCCTCCACCCTGAACCGGCTCCTCGCCCTCGCCCACCGCCTGCGGCCCCGGCGGGTGGCGGTCCTGGGGGATCTCATCCACGGCCGCCTGGGGCTCACCGCCGAGCTGCGGGCCAAGCTGCGGGCCCTGCCGGAACTGCTGGGCTGCGAGCTGACGCTGATCGGCGGCAACCACGAACGCGGCAGCTGGCTGGAGGGTCTCTCCGCTCTGCCCGCCCACGCCGCGGGCCCCCTCTGGCTGAGCCACGAGCCCGAGAGCCGGCCGGGCCTCCTGAACGTGTGCGGCCATTGCCATCCGGTGGCGGTGGTGGGTCGGGGCGCCGACCGGCTGCGGCTGCCCTGCTTCGCCTACGACCCGGCGGAGGAGCGGCTTCTGCTGCCTGCCTTCGGAAGCCTCACCGGCGGACACCCCAGAAGCGGGCCGGAGCAGCTGTGGCTGGTGGCGGAAGGGAAGGTGGTGGCCTGGCAGGGATCCACCGGTGGGCGGAGAGGACGGACGGCCTCGGGTTGCGGCAGAGACAGGCGATGACCCCGCCAGCCCGGCGGTGGCGGTGGGGCAGGGTGGAGCGGCCCTTCTCCCTCGTCATGGCGGCTGCTCCCTACCTCATCGCCCTCGCCTTCCTCGAGCTGAGCGGGGAGCGGGCCCTGCCGCTGGCGGGCAAATCCCTCTCCGCGGCAGCAGCTGCGGATCCGCAACCCGAGGCGGAGGGTTCTCCGCTGGCGCTGGAACTGCTGCTTCGCATCTGGCAGCGCAGTGACGAGGGCCCTCTGCGGCGCGCCGCGGGCGACGCCAGCCTGCTGCTGGTGCAGATGCCGATGGAGGTGATGAGCGAACAGCTGCCCCTGTGGAAGACGCAGTGGGTGAAGGGCGGGGACACCCGGCGCTGCCTCGGGCAGCTGCAGGAGATGGTCACCCGCGCCTGGCGGATCGGCATCGCCCGGCGTGAGCCGGTGCGCTTCGTTCCCTGGCCCTGAAGGGTCCGGCCGCGAGACAGCGGGAACGGCGGCCTATCCCTCCGCCGCCAGGGCGCGCACCACGTCGCC
>CAZVPB010000096.1:0-8363 GCA_964628165.1 uncultured Cyanobium sp. | reverse complement strand
CCGCTTCCGGGTGAAGGCCCGGCCCGAGGATCTGCCGCGCATCCGCGAACTGGCGGAATTCTCCCCGGTGTTCAACACCATCACCCACGGCGCCAGGGTGGTGGTCGACGTACAGGGTGTCTGAGGCCCCGTCGAGGGGGTCGCCGAGGTCAGGCCTCGAGGGCCCCCACTGCCCGCAGGCTCTCCAGGACTTCAGAACCGGATCTTGGAGAAGAACACCGTGGTTTCGCCAGGCGTGGCGAATCCGTCGGAGTTGGCGTCAATCTGGCGGAACCGCTCCCTTGCCGGCCTCTGGAATTCGGCCAGATCCAAGCGGCCGTCGTCGTTGGTGTCCATGCTGTCGATGAACAGAATCGAGAGATCGTCAATCCCTCGCTTCCTCAGAGCCTTGGAGGCATCATCGGGCACCGTTTCGGAGAACACCATCCGCACCTCCTCCAGGGTGATGGCTCCATCGCCGTCGGCGTCGAGGGCCCTGAACTTCTCGGTGCGATCGCTGAGAACTTCCACCTCCGTGATCCTGCCATCCTCGTTGGCATCGATTTCGAGATATTCCTCGGCGAGAACATTGCTGGACCGGTCATTCCCACCCTGGGGCGCGGCGATGGCATGACCGATGAAACCCGCACCGAGCAATACCGTGATGGCGGCGGGGAGAACCCGTGACGCGGTGAAGGGAGACATCGCTGCTGAAAGGAGGGGATCGAACGAGGGTAGGTGAGCGGCCCGGCAGGGGAGGAGGGCAAGAAGTGGATCGACGCTCTATGTCTGCCCGTGGAGATCCGGGATGGCGGGGGTGAGAACCGCGAGGGCCTCGGCTTGGTGGCTCCCACGCCAGAGCCACTCCATGGTCCAGCCGCACTCACGGGCCGTGGCCACGATCGCCCCGGCATCGGCCGGATGGTCGAAGCAGCGGAGATGGTCGATCACCCTCTGTTGCTCCTGGGCGGAGAGGGGGTGCCAGCCATCCCGGATCCGCCGTTCGTAGCGCAGGAGATACTCCTCCCGGTTTTCTCCCGGGAGACGGAACACATCGGCCCAGAGAAAGAGACCTCCGGGTGCCAGATGGCGACGTGCCCGGGAGAGGAAGAGGGCCTTCTCGTCCTCGCTGAGGTGGTGAAGAACGAAGGCGGAGTGGATCAGATCCACCTGCTGGCCGCCGGCCGGGGGAGCGACCGCCCACTCCAGGACATTCCGCTCCTCCCACCGGCAGGGGAAGGGAACATCCCCCATGGCCCGGGCCGCCAGGTCGAGGACGGACGCCGAGAGGTCGAATCCGCGGTAGGAGCCCAGGGGAAGGCGGCGCAGCAGGGGCGGCAGGAGGGCAAGATCTCCGCAGCCCAGATCGGCCATGGCAGGTGGCTGGGCGTGCGGCGGACGGGTCTTCAGCCACTGGCGCAACGCCATCGCGGTGGCGGCCGTGAGCGCGGCATGCTCCATCAGATCGGCCTCCACGACCCGTCGGTAGACGGCCCACTGCTGCTCGAAGAAATCCACCCTGACGGAGGTGTGGGAAGCCCCTGCAGCATGGCGCACACCGGACGGCGCCACGGGCCTGGCGCGTGCCGGGCGGGGGAGAGGATGAAGCCGAAAGGAACGTCCCGATGCTCGGCATTCTTCTGGCCGGCGCCACCGTGCCCCCGGCTCCCCTGCCCGAGGGCACCGAACTGGTGAGGATCGTGCCGGCCGGCGACGGATCGCGGCTGACGGTGGACCTGCGCCGCCGCCGCAGGGTCACCTGTTTCGATGCGAACGGGCCCTACTCCTCCTCCTGCCGGGTGATCGGCGGCCGTCTCTGCTGCGAGACGGGGGGATGGCTGCCGCCGCCCTACAACCGGATGGAGGAGGTGATCCTGATCCGGGCCGTGATCGACTGCACCAGCGGCCGTTTCGATCGAAGGGGGGATGGCAGGGGATGGCAACCGCTGGGGAGGGACGCGGCACTCCAGGCGATCGCCGCCCGGCACTGCCCCGCCCCCCCGCCATGAGCCGCCGGGATCAGGCGGGGCCCGGAGGAACCGGAGGCACGGGGGCGTCTCAGGAGCCGTAGAAGAAAGCCACCTCCTTGTCCTTGAGCCCCTCCCAGCCCGCCTCCTTCAGACGTCGATCGAGGGTGTCGCGGTCCATGTGCTTGGCCCCGGTACGGACGATGCGGTTCCGCATCGATTTCTTCACACCACTGCGGGCCCTGCCGGCCTCGAGTTCCATCACCTCGCGGTAGAGCGCCAGCATCGGCGGAGGGATCGGAGAACCATCGAGATCAAGACCCGCGGCGATCGCCGCATCGACACCGTCGGGACCCGAGATGGCCATGACGCACCCATGAATGCCTCTCCCGAGCCTGACACGGCGGGGTGAAGCGCCCACTCCCGGCCCGGCGATGCAGCGCAATAGGGTGCGAGCCACGTTCCGGGGTGCTTCGCTTCCGCCGCGAAACGCTCCCCCATCACCATGTCGCACAACCACGCCCCAACGGGGCCATCACAGGGTCTTTTGACCACGATGCAGGCCATCAACATCGCCAAGGTGACCACCATCGTGGGATTGGTGGTGCCGGTGCTGGTGCTCGGCCTGGAGACCCCGCGGGTGGTTCTCTACCTGTCGCTGCATGTCAGCTACTGCGTGTGGTGGCTTCTGGAGCAACGGCTCTTTCCGGAGAGGGCCCGGCAGCTCTTCACCGAACGGATCGGAATCGTCGGCATCGTCCTGGCGGTGGCCTACGTGGGGATCTTCTACTGCTTGCCAGGCTGGCTGGCCATGGCGAACCCTTCGCCTCTGGGCAGCATCACCGCCGCCCTCGGCATCGTGATGTATGTGTTCGGCAGCCTCATCAACACCGCCGCCGACATTCAGAAGATGACCGCCCGTCAACTCGGTGCGGGCCTGGTCTGCGATGGGATCTGGCGACGGGTGCGCCACGTCAATTACCTGGGCGACCTGCTGCGCTACTCGAGTTTCGCGGTGCTCGCCGGGTCCGCCTGGGCCTGGCTCCTGCCGGCCAGTGTTCTGCTGTTGTACCTGCAGCGAATCGACGGGAAGGAACAGTCGATGGCACGAAAATACAGCGAGTTCGACAATTATCGGCTGCGGAGCTGGAGACTGATTCCCTGGCTCTGGTGATTTCCCGAGAAGCTTTTCAGATGGAGATCCCGAGATCGGAGCGTCCAATCACCTCCAGCACCTGGTTCAGCAGACGGGCATCATCGTCAAATCCGAAAACAGAATCGAGATCATCATCCTGATCGCTTCGGTCGAGGTAATAGGAGCATCCTGCGATCACAATCCTTCGCTGCTGCTCGTCGAGGTGGCCCCAGGCCTGCTGCAACAAATGCCGGTAGACCCTCAGGATCTCCTCCGCAAGATTCACATCCAGATCCTGGCGACGACGGACCTCCGCATCGACGCGACGTGTGTAATCGTCCAGACCGGCAAGAAGATCCTCGGCGCTGGGCTGAGGCTGATCCAGCAAGGACCGGATGCCATCCTTCAACTCAGGAGGAATCGTTTCCATGAATTGGTCAACGACATCTTTCGCCACGATGTGACTTCCTGACTGAAAGATTGACTCTACCAGCGCTGATGGGTGGGAGAAACCTTGTCGATGCGCCTGCTGATGCCATGGGAAAGGAGGATCGCGGAGGCAGGCCAGTAAGGTCAGCCATCTACGGATCCCTCCCTTGGATCTTCCTTCCCGGCTGCTGCAGATGGCCACCGGCGCGTGGCTCACCCAGATGCTTCATGTGGCGGCCGAACTGGGGCTGGCGGACGAACTCGCGGCGTCGGAACGATCGGCGGAGGATCTGGCGGCCGCCTGCGGGGCGGAGGCGGACAGCATCTTCCGGCTGCTGCGCGGCCTGGCCTCGGTGGGGGTCTTCCAGGAGACGGCACCGCGTACCTTCGCCCTCACCCCCCTGGCGGAACTGATCCGGAGTGACCACCCGGAATCGCTGCGGCAGTTCCTGCGCATGCTCGGGGAGGAGCACTATCTGGCCTGGGACGGACTGCTCCAGAGCGTGCGCAGCGGCACGCCCGCCTTCCGGCAGCGCTACGGCTGTTCGGTGTTCGAGCACTACCAGAGCCATCCCCGCCGGGGGGAGATCTTCGATGGCGCCATGACCGACTTCTCCCGGGGCGAGACGGCCGGCCTGCTGGAGGCCTACGCCTTCGAGGGCATCGACCACCTGGTGGACGTGGGCGGCGGCCGCGGCGAACTGCTGATGGCGGTGCTGGAGCGCCACCCCCATCTCCGCGGCACCGTGTTCGACCAGCCGGCGGTGGTGGCGCCGGTGGCGATTCCGGCGGCGCTGCAGGGGCGGTTCTCGCTGGTGGCGGGTGATTTCTTCGAGGCGGTGCCGGCCGGGGCCGACGCCTACCTGATGAAGCACATCCTCCACGACTGGGACGATGAGCGCTGCCTGCGGATCCTGGGCCACATCCGTGCGGCCATGGCCCCCGGCGGCCGTCTGCTGCTGCTGGAACAGGTGATCCCCCCCGGCAACGATCCCTTCCCCGGCAAGCTGCTCGATCTGAACATGCTGGTGATGACCGAGGGGGGGCGTGAGCGCACCCCGGACGAATACGCCCTTCTGCTGGAGAGGGCCGGATTCCAGCTCCGCAGGATCCTGCCCACCCCCTCGCCGATCAGCGTGGTGGAAGCGATGGCAGGGGGCTGAGGCCCGGGTCCTCACGCAGCAGCGCCACGGCCCGCTGCAGTGAAGGGGCCAGGGGCCGATGGGCCCCCAAACGGGCACTCCAGACCGCTCCGGCCTCCAGTTCCCGGAGCCCCGCCAGCCTCATGTCCTGGCCTTCGAGCAGCTGCAGCCGCTGCAGGGGCAGCGAAAGGGGGCCCCGGAAGAAATGGGCCGTGCGTTGAGGCGTCACGTGGCGGTGGCAGAGGACGAGGTCTCCGGCAGCCCAGCCGATCTCCTCGAGCAGTTCCCGGCGCAGCGCCTGCTCGGGCGTCTCGCCCGGTTCGAGGTGACCGCCGAAGAGTCCCCAGGTGCCGGGCGCCACGATGCCGGGGAGGTCATCGCGGAGCTGGATCAGCCATCGGTCCCGCCGTTTCAGCAACGCCAGGGCCACCTCGAAGTGCGAGGAAGGCATCGGAAGGATCTCAGCGGGATTTCTCCGCGGCGCAGGCGAGCACGGCATCCTCCCCCGGGATGCGGAGGCCGCTCGCCAGACCCAGCGACTGGAGAAGCCGGATGAACCCGAAGGTGGGATCGGGCAGTAGCCGGACGGCCCCTGCCTCGACCGTGAAACCCTGGCGGGCGGAGAACTGGAAGCCGTGGTGGAAGTTGTGCCATCCCTCGCCGAGGGTGAGGAGCGCCACCCAGCGGTTGTTGCGGCTGGCGTCACCGGTGCGGAACGGCTGATCGCCGATCAGGTGGGCCACCGAGTTCACGCTCGCCACTCCGTGGAAGAGCAGGGTGGTGCTCAGACAGAAGGCCCCGAGCCACTCCGCGCCCCCCAGGGCCCATGAAAGCCAGGCCAGCGCAAGGGGGGGCAACCAGTGGAGCCGGTCGATCATCCGGAGGACGGGATCGGACTCGATGTCCTGGGGGAGGCGCCGGGGATGGAATCCGGGGCCGAGAAGCCAACCCAGCTGTGCGTGCAGAAAGCCCCTCCAGGAGCTGGTGGAGGTGAGGGGGGTATGGGGGTCGGCCTCGGTGTCGACGTGGCGGTGATGCTGCAGATGGTGGGCCTTCCACCAGCTGGGACCCATCTGGGCCGATGAACAGGCCACCAGCGATCCCACCCACCAGACCGCCCTGGGGGCGTCATAGCTGCGGTGGGTGATCAGACGGTGGTAGATGGCCGTGGTGGCCAGCATCCTCACCAGGTACAGGCCCACGGCCCAGGCCAGGGAAAGGATCCCCAGTCCATGAACAACGACGAGAACACAACCCAGATGCGCCAGGAGAATGAGCACCGGGCCGAGGGAGTGCACAAAACGCAATGGCATCGTCGCCATGGCCGCGTTTGTGGTAGAAATCTGCAGAGAAAAATACGTCTCAGTTGAGAACACTAGCAGATGCACGGACTGACTTCCGCGTAACGACCTCCACGTAGCGACCTCCACCCGCTGACCTCGATCCGGCTCCCATCGGTCTTCATCTCCGACAGACCGTTTCTCTTTGAGAAGATGAGCCCAGTTCCTTTCGTCACCATGCCCTGATCGGATGATCACCCTGCAGCAGCTCCACCCGGTCATGGAGGCAGCCTGTCTGTTCCTGCTGATCCTGGCCCGTTACTTCGTGGTGGCGGGCGCGGTGTTCTGGCTGCTGGGACGATTCTTCGGGAACGGGGAAGTGCACGGGCACAGCGAGAAGCACATCTACTCGGATATCCGGCTTTCCGTGCAGTCCGCGGTGGTGTTCGCCGTGGCCGCAGAGATGCTCGTGAGCGCCGATCGGCTCGATCTCACCCGGCTCTACGGGGATCCCCAGCAGTATGGGTGGTGGTACCTCGGCGTCAGCTATGTCTTGGTTCTGATGCTGCAGGACACCTGCTTCTACTTCAGCCATCGACTGTTCCACCATCCACGCCTCTACCGCTGGTTTCACGCCTCCCATCACCAGTCGCGGCAACCCACCCCCTGGACCTCCTTTGCCTTCGACACCCCGGAGGCCGTCTTCCAGGCAGGGTTCCTGCTGGTGATCGTGATGGCGCTTCCCCTCCACTGGGGAACGCTCATCGCGGTGCTGGCCACGATGAGCAGCTGGGCAGTGGTCAATCACCTCGGGCTGGAACGGCTGCCGGTCTCCTTTCCCCACGGCTTGCTGGGACGCTGGTTCATCGGTCCGGCCCATCATGCGCTGCACCACCACCACCCCCGCGTTCACTTCGGCCTGTATTTCACCTTCTGGGACCGCCTGCTGGGAACCGAGCATCCCGCCTATCTTCAGTCGCCCTGAAGGGCGCGAGCGGGGCGGAAATGATCAACAAACCTCTCCTGCTCAGGCCAGGAGAAGACCGCGGGGAGAACTCTGCCCCGTCAGACCCCGCTTCCCTCGAGCTGCGGCTGGGGATGGACAGCCTTGCGGCCGTGAGCCCGGGATGGGGCTGGAGAAGAGCCCTTTTGTTCGGGCACAAAAAGCTCGACGGACAGCGCTCCATCTCCCCAATGGATCCAGTCCTCCAGAGCCTGACTCTCCTCCAGCAAACCTTTCAGCTCACTGAGCAGCTCAGAGGTTCCCTTGGCCTCGATTCCCCCGACATAGATTCTTTTCTCATCGGCAGAGGAGGGAACGATGAAAACATCAAAGTATCGAGACATTGACCATCACCCGGGGTAACTTTGTTGTTTTCTCTTGGCACGCAATCAGTCAATAAGGTTCCTGATTCGTTGTGTCGATTGGCTGACTGCGCTTTGATCACCAAGATAAGTAATCCTAGCGATGGATGCACGGGCCTGGCGGCAGAGGCAACGTGTTGAGCATGAACACCTAGCTCCAGCCCTGTCCTCTGGCGGCGGGCTCGGGGGCGTTCATGAACTCACCAGGAGGATTCTCATCGATCCATGGCGAAGGCTCATGCACTGGGGTCGAAGGATTCCGGTAACGCACTTGCCCCGGAGGCGGGGATGGGACCGAGGTGGCACTGCTCGATCTCCCGGTAGGGACGCTCCTCCTTCGAATCGATCCCGAACCAGGTCCAGGTACAGGAGGGCTGGGGAGCCTCCTGCTCCACCGGCCAGTCGATCCGCTGATGGTTGTAGGTGAGTCCCACGCAGGTGAGATGTTCGTCGTCGGCCATCAGCGACCACAGCAGCCGCAGCCTGTCGCGCCGGTAGCCGAGGGGTTCGCGGGTGGGCGGCCGGTCGGGAAGGCGGCCGGGCAGTGCTCGGACCTGCCGGGAGTTGGACCAGCACAGGTAGGAACCGTCCTCGGTGGGGTAGAACCAGCAGGCTTCGTTCTGGACCTCCCTCAACGGCACCTGGTCGAGGCATCGCAGCGATTCCAGACGCATGGAAGCGAGCGGAAACTCCGAGCCCTCCTCGCTGAGGTGTCCCTGGGCGTCATAGATGCCGAGGCTGAGGGACTCCACCCGGAAATCCGGAACGAGCGCGTCACAGAAGGGAGGCTGCGCGGTGACCTCGGATTCGATGAGCTGCTCGAGCCGCTCTCCGGCCCCGCCGTGAACGCGGTACATCCTCAGCCTCTGGCCGGAGTCGAAGCTGTGGCGGTGCGCGTTCAGCAGTTCATCCCAGCCGGTGGGCTCCAGGGGGAGCCGGCCGGCCGGGGCGAGAACGAAGACGGGGACATGGAGAAGGGCCATGGCCGGGGGAGGCGGGGCTCAGCCGAGACCGATCTGGCTGAGGATGCCCTGGCCGGTGAGCACCTCGGTGGCGAGGCCGATCA
>CAZVPB010000095.1:0-8660 GCA_964628165.1 uncultured Cyanobium sp. | reverse complement strand
TCACCCCTGGAGAGAGGTTCCGGGGGCAACGGGGGCGCCGGCTACCGCTACCCGCCCGCCGCCGCGTCCGGTCCGCGCCGGTGAAGAGCGGCCATGGCCCCGTAGCCGTGCACGGGGCCGGCGATGTCGCCGATCGGGCGGCCCAGGCGCCAGTTCCAGTTGCCGGCGGTGGTGCCGGGGGTGTTGAAGCGGGCCTCGTTGCCCAGCTCGAGCAGGTCCTGGAGCGGCACCATCGCCAGTTCCGCCTTCGAGGCGAGGGCCGCCTCCAGCAGCTGCCAGCCCGGAGCGGTCACCGGTCCGCCCACCACCGCCGCAACGCGGGCGCGGCTTTCGCCGTCGAGCTCGTGCCACCAGCCGAGGGTGGTGGCGTTGTCGTGGGTGCCTGTGTAGACCACCCAGCGGCTCCCCTCGTAATTGGCGGGGAGGTAGGGGTTGTCCGGATTGCCGTCGAAGGCGAACTGGAGGATTTTCATTCCGGGCAGTCCGAAGCGGTCCCGCAGCGCCTCCACCGCGGGCGTGATCACTCCGAGGTCCTCCGCGATCAGGGGCAGCCGGCCGTCCGGCTGCAGGCCTCCGCCCACCAGCCGGCGGAGCCAGAGGAGGCCCAGCAGCAGATCCCCCGGTGAACGGCGCCACCGGCCCCGCTCGGCCGTGTCGTCGCCGCCGGGAACGCTCCAGTACGCCTCCAGGGCGCGGAAATGGTCCAGCCGGAGCAGATCGAAGAGCTCCAGCTGCCGCTCCAGCCGCCGCATCCACCAGCGGAAACCGCTGATCAGATGGTTCCGCCAGCGGTAGACCGGCGTCCCCCACAGCTGGCCGGTGGCGGAGAAGTAATCCGGCGGCACGCCGCTCTGCTCCTTCAGGGTGCCCCCCGGTCCCAGCGAGAAGAGGTGGGGATGGCGCCAGACATCGCAGCTGTCATGAGCGACGTAGAAGGGGAGGTCGCCGAGGATCCGCACCCCCCGCTCGCCGGCCCGGCGCCGCAGCTGGCGCCACTGGCCCTGGAGCTGCCACTGGAGCAGGGACTCCTCCAGCAGGGCATCGCGATGGTCCCGGTCGAGCTGCCGCAGCGCCCGGCGGTCCCGCCGGGCCAGCGGCTCCGGCCATTCCCACCAGGCCCGCCCGCCGTGCAGGCGGCGCAGCACCATGTAGCGGCTGTGGTCGCGGATCCAGGAGTGGCGGCGGCACCATGCCGCGAATTCCCGTCGCAGCGGCGGCGGCAGCCGGGGCCAGCGGCGCCGCAGCGACCTGGCCACGGCGGCGGACCGGTCGGTGGCCAGCCCGGGGTCGAGACGATCGGCGTGGCCGCCGGGGAGTCCCTCCAGGTCGGCGGGTTCGATCAGCCCCGCCGCCAGGAGCTCCTCGGCGTCGATCAGCCAGGGGTTGAGGGCGGAGTCGCTGGGGGAGCTGTAGGGGGAACCGGTGCCGTCGGTGGGGGCGAGGGGGAGCACCTGCCACACCTCCACCCCTTCGCGGGAGAGCAGGTCGATCCACTCCCGGGCGGCTGCGCCGAAGCCTCCGCAGCCCCCGGGGCCGGGCAGGGCGGTGGGGTGCAGCAGAACTCCGCTGGCCCGGCCGCCTTCCGTCATGGATTCGGCAACCGGTACCGCTCCACGATCCTGCGGGCGAAGGCGGGAATGTGGCGATCGGCGATCCCGGGATGGTGACGCCGCACCCAGAGGGCGTTGCGGGTGAAGTGGGAATCGATCGAGAAGCGGGCGTATTCGAGGCCGCGCGGTCCGAAGCGCTGCACGAAGAAGCCGATCACCTCCGCCAGCCAGAGGGGAAGGCGCACGGCCTTCTCGTAGGCGTCGATGCCCTGCTGCACGGCGGCGCGGCGGTCGCCGCGGCTGGTGACGGGGGTGGTCTCGAGCTCGGGCTCGACCAGGTCCAGCAGCCGCTGACCGGTCTCGTTCCGCACGGTGATCCACTGCCAGCCGAAGCCCGACCCCATGTAGCCCACCACCAGATCGGCGCCGGCGTTGGTGTAGTCGAAGCAGCTCAGGCAGCTGGGGGCGAACACGTCCTTGAGCTTGGGCGTATCCAGCCCGAAGAACGGCACCGTTTCTTCGCGCCCATCGCTGTGGCGGAAGTGGATGCGGAAGTCCTGCATGAACTCGTAGTGCACCACCGTCTCCGGGGAGCGGCTGCTGCTCTCGAGAAAGGTCTGCAGACCTTCACGGCTGACGTTGTCGACGCAGGGCATGCCCAGGACGTACAGCTTCTGAAGGGGAAGGGTGTCCTGCACGGCCCGCAGGGCCTGCACCTGGCACCCCACGCCGATCGCCAGCAGACGTTCGATGCCGCTGCCCGGCAGCTCCTCCAGCACCTTGAGGTTGGGGGAGAGGGTGGGCTTGTTGACCCGCGCCGCCAGCACCTCCGCGGGGGTGCGGGCCAGCACCGGCACGGGGGTGAAGCGGTCGTCCGGACTCTGCTGCACGCAGAGGACGGCGTCCACCAGCCCTGTCTCGAGGGCCCGCACGCCGATGCGGCTCACGATGCCGGTCCACTGGGCCCCCTCGAGGGGCTGGCGCAGCCGGGCCGAGAGCATGCGCTGATGAACGCCGAAGTAGAGCTCGTCCTCGTCGTCGAGGCGGCGTTCGCGGCCGTGGGCCTGCCGTTCCATCGCCTCGAACCCCTGGGTGAGGAAGGCGCAGGCGCGTCGCACGTAGGCCACCCAGCGGCTGTCGCAGAGGCCGCACTCGCTGCAGAGGTCCCTGGCGGGTCGCCGGCTTCCGGCCGGCAGCGGCCGCGCCCGCTCATGGGGCGCGCGCGCCGCATCGGGCCCCGGCGAGGGACTGGCGTGGGTGGCGGTCACGGGTGCGGATCGGGGCTCCTGGGCGTCAACCTATCGGCCGCCGCTCTCCTCTGCTTCAAAGTGGGGGCGCTTTGCTCTGCCACCGGCGCCGATGTCCCCCCGCCGGACTGCCGTTCCCTCCGATCCCGCCAAGGGCGGGCCACGCCGCCGCCTGACGCCACCTTCGCCGTGGCTGGCGGCGAAGGCCGCTCTCGCCCTGGCCGGCATGGCGGGCATGCTGGCCCTCCTCGGCCTGCTCTGGCCCCGGCCGGATCCCTCCCTGGAGCCCCGCCGCGAGGTCACGGCCGCCAATCTCGCCCCCGCTCCGCGCCGGGCCATCACCGTCCTGGTCATCGGCAGCGACGCGGAGCGCTCCGGTGACCCCCGCAACGGGGCCGCCCCCCTCGGACCCGCCAATTCCGATGCCCTTCTCCTGGCGCGGGTGAACCCCGAGGGCCCCCTCCAGCTGCTCAATCTTCCGGCCGACCTGGCGGTGCAGCTGCCGGGAAGGGAGGAACCGGTGCGCCTGGGCAGTCTCTACCGCATCGGCGGGGTCTCCCTTGTGGCCGACGTGGTCAACAAGCTGGTGGGTCTGCCGTCCGGGGCGCCGGAGCGGTTTCTCGTGGTGCCCCGGAGGGTGCTGCGGGAGATGGTGGACGGCGTGGGTGGTCTGGAGATCGATCCGCCCCGGCAGATGCGTTACGAGGACAAGACGCAGAAGCTCAAGATCGATCTGCAGAGCGGCCTCCAGCGTCTGGACGGCTCCCAGGTGGAACAGATGGTGCGCTTCCGTGACAAGTGGCTGGGGGAATCGGGCCGCCGGAACAACCACGAGCTGGTGCAGAAGGCCCTCTGGGAACAGCTGCGCCGCCCCGACCAGCTGGTGAAGCTGCCCGGGCTGCTCGGCGAACTGGCCGGCCAGGTGCAGACCAACATCACCCAGGAGGAGGCCCTCAGCCTTCTCGCCGCGGCGCTCTCGGAAGAGGGCAAGCCCCAGTTCACCTCCCTTCCCCTCGCCCCGCTCGACAAGGACCACAAGGGGTTCCGCGAACTCAAGAAGGACGCCGAACCTCCTCTGTGGGAGGCCCCCTGAGGACGGAGGCGGGCAGGTCCAGGCTGCGCCACCGCAGCAGCAGGGCCGGCGCCGGATCGGCCTCCGACCCCACGCACCCCAGCCAGGGCAGGCCGTCCCTGCGGCGGTCGTCGGGCCGCCAGGGGCCAGCGCCCTGCACCAGTCCCAGCAGCGGCACCCGCCAGGACCGCAGCAGCGCCGCGGCCGCCGCCGGCAGGCCGCTGGCCAGCTGGTCCGCCGGGACGGCCACGGCCACGGGCTGGCGCCACGCTCCCAGTGCCTCGGCCCAGCAGCCTCCCGGCGGCAGGGGCGCGCCGAAGTCCTGGTGGAGCACCGCCAGCCAGCCGCCGCCCCTGCGGCCGAGGCTCTCCAGGCTCCGCTCCGAGTCGGCGGGATCCTCCACCTCCAGCAGGGGGAGTCCCAGGGCTTCCGCCAGGTGCCGCGCCGTGGGCAGGAGCATGGCCGGCTCCTCGCCGCCGCCGAGGCCCACCAGCAGGCAGCGTGGCTGGGCTGATCCCGCGGAAAGATTCATCCTGCTTCACACCCTCCCGGCGGACACGCTTCTACCATCGGCCCGAACGCTCCGCTCACGCGTGCCGTGACCATCTTCTCGACCACGGAACGGGTGGGGCAGAGCGGAGAGCCGCCCGCGGCCCAGCACGATGCCCGCCGCCTGCGGCTCTTCAGCGGCACCTCGAATTCCGAACTCGCCCGGGAGATCGCGGCCTACCTGGGGGTGCCCGACGGGCCGCGGGTGATCAAGCGGTTCGCCGACGGTGAGCTCTACATCCAGATCCAGCAGTCGATCCGTGGCTGCGACGTCTTCCTGATCCAGCCCACCTGCGCTCCGGTCAATGACCATCTGATGGAGCTGCTCATCATGGTGGATGCCTGCCGCCGCGCCTCGGCCCGCCAGATCACGGCCGTGGTGCCCTATTACGGCTACGCCCGTGCCGACCGCAAGACGGCGGGCCGGGAGTCGATCACCGCGAAGCTGGTGGCCAATCTGCTGGTGACCTCCGGGGTCGACCGGGTGCTCGCCATGGATCTCCATTCTTCCCAGATCCAGGGCTACTTCGACATCCCCTGCGATCACATCTACGGCTCCCCGGTGCTGGTCGACTATCTGCTCACCCGCGATCTCGGCGACGTGGTGGTGGTGTCCCCGGACGTGGGCGGTGTGGCGCGGGCCCGGGCCTTCGCCAAGCAGATGCACGACGCACCGCTGGCGATCATCGACAAGCGGCGCTCGGGCCACAACGTGGCGGAGAGCCTCACCGTGATCGGTGAGGTGGCGGGCCGCACGGCGATCCTGATCGACGACATGATCGACACCGGCGGCACGATCTGCCAGGGGGCCAAGCTCCTGCGTCAGCAGGGCGCCGCCCGGGTGCTGGCCTGCGCCACCCACGCGGTGTTCTCCGACCCGGCATCGCAGCGGCTCTCCCAGGACGGGCTCTTCGAGGAGGTGGTGGTGACCAACAGCATCCCCCTGCCGCAGCACCGGCGCTTCCCCCAGCTGCGGGTGCTCTCCGTGGCCAACATGCTGGGCGAGGCGATCTGGCGGATCCACGAGGAGAGTTCGGTGAGTTCGATGTTCCGATGAGGGGAAGGGAACCGCGCCCGCGGGGACGCCGCCGCTTCCTCAGCCTCGGTCTCGCCCTGGCCTGCTCCCTGCCGGCCACGGCCCTGCCCCTGCTGGCGGGGCGATCCCGGGCCCAGGGCCGTCTGCCGGAACCGATCAACCGGCGGATCGGGGTGTGGCTCACCAACAGCCCCAGCCCCCTCTACTACAGCCGGGCCCGCATCGAGACGGCGGTGCGTCAGCTCGACGAGGCCGGCTTCAACACCCTCTACCCCAACGTGTGGAGCCGGGGCACCACCTTCCACCGCAGCCGCTACGCCCCGATCGAGCCGCCCCTGGCCAAGGTGGACCCCGGCCTCGATCCGATCTGCCGGCTCACCGAGGCGGCCCACCGCCGCAACATGCAGGTGTTCCCCTGGTTCGAGTACGGCCTGATGGAACCCGCCGATGCGGAGGTGGTGCGGCGCCATCCGGAGTGGGTGCTGAAGCGTGCCGACGGCAGCGCCCACTACGCCATGCACGGGGCCAATCTCAGAACCTCCCCGCTCAAGGATCTGCGGGTGTGGCTCAACCCCGCCCATCCCGGCGTGAAGGCCCGCCTCATCGGTCTGATCAGCGAGATCGTGCAGCGCTGCGGCGTGGACGGGATCCAGCTCGACGATCATTTCGCCTGGCCGGTCGACCTGGGCTACGACGCCTACACCCGCGCCCTTTACAAGGCGGAGACCGGCCGGGAACCTCCCCGCAACCACACCGACCGCTTCTGGATGAAATGGCGCCGCCAGAAGCTCACCGCCCTGCTGCAGGAGCTGCGCCAGGGGATGTCCAGGGTGTCCAAGGGACGCCCCGTGCGGGTGAGCCTTTCCCCGGGCCCCTTCCGCTTCGCCTACAACAAATGGCTGCAGGACTGGGAGATCTGGGCGATCAAGGGCCTGGTCAACGACCTGGTGGTGCAGAACTACGCCTACTCGGTCAGGGGCTTCGCCAAGGATCTCGATCAGCCGGCCCTGCTGAAGGCACGCCAGTGGGGCATGCCGGTGGAGATCGGCATCCTGGCCGGTTTCGGCGGCCGCACCACCGACATGAAGACCCTCGCCCAGAAGGTGGAACTCGCGGCCCGGCGGGGCCATGGGGTCATCTACTTCTACTGGGAAGGGCTGTGGGGCATGCACGCCGGCAAGGAAGGGCCGGAGGCGCGGCGGAAGGCCTTCGCCAGCCTCCACCGGCGCGCCTTCGGCGGCCGCTGAGACGGTCTGGCGGGAGGGGCCGGCCTCAGCCGGCGAGACACTGCTCCACCACCTCGCGGCTGTTGGCGGACAGATCCGCGGCCGCGAGCCGCTGCAGCGCCTCCTCCATCTGCCGCTGCCGCCTGACCCCGTAGCTGCGCCAGCGGCTGAACACCTTGACGAGGCGGGAGGCCGTGATCGGGTTGCGGGCATCGAGCTCGGCGATCCGCTCCGCCATGAAGCGGTACCCCCCTCCGTCGGCGGCGTGGAACACAGGGGGGTTGCCCGCCAGGCCTCCCAGCACCGCCCGCACGGAGTTGGGTGCGGACGGATCGAAGCGGGGATGGGCGAGAAGCCGCTCCACCCGGGCCAGGCCGTCGCCGAAGGGCGCCGAAGCCTCCAGGGCGAACCAGGAATCCAGGATCACCGGCCGGTCCTTCCAACGGTCGTGGAAGGTCGCCATCGCCTCCTCCCGCTCCCGCAGTGGATGGGGCTGGAGCGCCTGCAGGCCTGCACGGGAGAGGGTCATCGACTCGCTCTCCACGGCAGCGCGGGCCGCGGCGATCGCTGAACGGTCCCCTGCCGCCACCCGCCACCCCCAGATCCGCGCCGTGAGCCTGCGGGCGCCGGTGCCCTCGGGCCAGGCCAGGGTCCACTGGGGGGTGCAGCGCTCCAGGGCGGTCCGCAGCGGATCGGCCAGAGCCTCCCCGAAGCGCTGCCGCAGCGCCTGCAGGGCTGCGAAGAGGGCGGGGGGGTCCGGTTCGTCGCTGCCGTCCTCGAGCTCCGGCATGCCGGGCAGGCTCAGCAGCACCGCCCGGCTCGTCTCGGAAAGGGAGGGATCCGCCAGGATCCGCTCGTAGGCGGTGATCAGCTCGTCCTCCAGCACGGCATCGGGCCTTCCGCCGGCACGCCGCAGCACCACCCGCCGCAGCAGCGTCTGGCCGGCATCCCAGCGGGCGAACGTGTCGAGATCGCTGGCCAGCAGATGCACCAGCTCGCTGGTGGGCCGGCCCATCTCGACCCGCACCGGGGCCGAGAAGCGCCGCAGCAGGGAGAGGGCCGGAGGCGGAGCCTGGGCGGGCAGCCCCTCCACCGTGAAATGCTGCTCGGGCTGGTCGATCACCAGCAGGCGGGTGCCCTTGCCCCAGCGTCCGTCCGCCAGGAGCGGGGCGGCCGCATGGTCGGGACGGTCGGCCCGCAGCCGGATCGCCAGGGGCTGGCCGGCCTGGCCGATCAGGCCGATCGCCAGCGGGATCACCACCGGATCCTTGTGGGGCTGGCCGGGGGTGGCGGGGGTGTGCTGGCGAACCGTGAGCTCGAGGGTGCCCTTCTCCCGGTTCCAGCGGCGGCGGATCCTCAGCACCGGCGTGCCCGCCTGGTGATACCAGCGGCGGAAGGAGGAGAACGCAAAGGGCGGAAGCCGGCAGGTGCCGCCCGGATCGGCGTCGCTGCCGCCGGCGGCGTCCTCCATCGCCTGCAGGAAGTCGTCGCAGGTGGCGGCGCTGCCGTCATGGCGCTCCACGTAGAGGGCCATCCCCTTCATGAAGGTCTCCTCGCCGATCAGCGCCTGGAGGGCCCGGATCACCTCGGCGCCCTTCTCGTAGATCGTGGTGGTGTAGAAGTTGTCGATGGCCCGGTAGGCGTCGGGCTGGATCGGATGGGCGGTCGGGCCCGCGTCTTCGCGGAACTGGGTGTTCCGCAGGTGCGCGGTCTGCTCGATGCGGCTCACCGCGTCGCCGTGCTGGTCGGCGCTGAAACACTGATCGCGGAAGACGGTGAGCCCCTCCTTGAGGGAGAGCTGGAACCAGTCACGGCAGGTGATCCGGTTGCCGGTCCAGTTGTGGAAATATTCATGGGCGATCACGCTCTCGATACGTTCCAGTTCGGTGTCGGTCGCCGTGGCGGCATCGGCGAGAACGAGCTTCGAGTTGAAGATGTTGAGGCTCTTGTTCTCCATCGCGCCCATGTTGAAGTGGCGCA
>CAZVPB010000094.1:0-8819 GCA_964628165.1 uncultured Cyanobium sp. | reverse complement strand
GATCGGAGCTGGGTGGCGTAGCCGAACATCTCGGCCAGGGGCACCTTGGCCTGGATCTTGGACTGACCGTCTTCGACGGACTGACCCTCGACCTGGCCGCGGCGGGAGGAGAGATCGCCGATGATCGAGCCGAGGAAATCCTCGGGGACCTCGACCTCCACCTTCATCATCGGCTCAAGCAGCACGGGATTGCACTTCCTGACGCCGTCCTTGAAGGCCATCGAGCCGGCGATCTTGAACGCCATTTCGGAGGAGTCGACGTCGTGATACGAGCCGTCGACCATGGTGACCTTCACATCGATCATCGGGAAGCCCGCCAGTACGCCGGACTGGCAGGTCTCCTTCATGCCCGCCTCGGCGGGACCGATGTACTCCTTGGGAACGACGCCGCCGACGATCTTGTTGACGAACTCGAAGCCGGAACCAGGTTCGCCCGGTTCCATCTCGATCACCACGTGGCCGTACTGACCCTTGCCACCGGTCTGGCGGGCGAACTTGCCTTCGCCCTTGGCGCTGCCGCGAATGGTTTCGCGGTAGGAGACCTGGGGTGCGCCGATGTTGGCCTCCACCTTGAATTCCCGCAGCATCCGGTCCACCAGGATCTCCAGATGCAGCTCGCCCATTCCTGCGATCACCGTCTGGTTGGTTTCCGGGTCGGTGCTGACGCGGAAGGTGGGATCCTCGTCGGCCAGGGACTGGAGCGCCTTCGAGAGCTTCTCCATGTCGCTCTTGGTCTTGGGTTCCACGGCCACGGAGATCACCGGCTCGGGGATGTAGAGCGATTCGAGGATGATCGGATCGCTCTCCACGCAGAGGGTGTCACCGGTGGTGGTGTCCTTGAGACCGAGCACGGCTCCGAGGTCGCCGGCCCGCAGCTCGTCGACCTCCTCCCGCTCGTCGGCCTTGAGCAGGATGAGGCGGGAGATCCGCTCCTTCTTGTCCTTGGTGGAGTTGAGCACGTAGCTGCCCTTCTGCAGCACGCCGCTGTACATGCGGATGAAGGTGAGCTTGCCGTAGGGATCCGCCATCACCTTGAAGGCCAGGGCGCTGAAGGGCGCACCGTCGTCGCAGGGACGGCTGGATTCCGTGCCGTCGGGCAGGAGGCCCTGGATCGGGGGGATGTCGATGGGGGCCGGCAGATAGTCGACCACGGCGTCGAGCACCAGCTGCACCCCCTTGTTCTTGAAGGCGGAGCCGCACAGCATCGGCACCAGTCCGTGGTGGACGACGCCATTGCGGATGCCCTTGACCAGCTGCTCCTCGCTGAGCTCACCGTTCTCGAGGAACGCCTCGAGAAGCTCCTCGTCGGTTTCGGCCACCGACTCCATCAGCTTGGCGCGCCATTCTTCGGCCTCCTCCTTCAGCGCGGCCGGAATCTCCTCTTCGAGAATGTCGGTGCCGAGGTCGTTGGTGTAGATGAAGGCCTTGTTCTTGACAAGGTCGATGATGCCCTTGAGGTCGCCCTCGGCACCGATCGGCAGCTGAATCGGTGCCGCGTTGGCCTTGAGCCGGTCCCGGATCTGCTCGTAGACCTTCAGGTAGTTGGCGCCGGTGCGGTCCATCTTGTTGACGAACACGATCCGCGGCACGTTGTAGCGGTCGGCCTGACGCCACACCGTCTCCGACTGGGGCTGCACGCCGCCCACGGCGCAGAAGACGGCCACCACGCCGTCGAGCACCCGCATCGAGCGTTCCACCTCGATGGTGAAGTCGACGTGGCCGGGGGTGTCGATGATGTTGATGCGATGATCCCTCCAGCTCGTGGAGATCGCCGCGGCGGTGATGGTGATGCCCCGCTCCCTCTCCTGGGCCATCCAGTCGGTCACGGCAGCGCCGTCGTGCACCTCGCCCATCTTGTGGACGACGCCCGAGTAGAAAAGGATGCGCTCCGTCGTGGTCGTCTTGCCGGCATCGATATGGGCGGCGATGCCGATATTTCTGACGCGTTCCAGGGGATAGGCGCGGGCCACGGGGTTCTCCGAGGGTGAGGGTTCGTTAAAAAGGCGGGCGTCACTCTACAGACCGGTGGCAGCCTGGAGGGTCGGGCCGGACGCGCCCGGTAGCCGGCTCCGCCGGAGGTCGCTCAGTAGCGGTAGTGGGCGAAGGCCTTGTTGGCCTCGGCCATCTTGTGGGTTTCCTCCCGCTTGCGGACGGCACTGCCGGCCTCGTTGGCGGCGTCCATCAGTTCGCCGGCGAGCTTCTGGGCCATGCTGCGGCCGTTGCGGGCCCGCGAGAAGCTCACCAGCCAGCGGAGCGCCATGGCGGTGCCGCGGTCCTGACGCACCTCCATCGGCACCTGGTACGTGGCCCCGCCGACGCGGCGGGCCCGCACCTCGACCAGGGGGGTGGCGTTGCGCACGGCCGTCTCGAAGAGTTCGAGCGGATCGCCGCCGGTGCGCTCGCCGATCAGGGAGAAGGCATCGGAGAGGATCCGCTGCGCGGTGGATTTCTTGCCGTGCTTCATCAGCCTGGCCACCATCATCGAGGCCAGACGGCTGTTGAACTGGGGGTCCGGCTGGACGGGGCGTTTCTCGGCGGCGTTGCGGCGGGACATGGGGTGCGGGAAAGGGCTCGGAAGGAGGGCTCGGGAATCAGTCCTTGGGTTTCTTGGCGCCGTACTTGGAGCGGGCCTGGCGGCGGTCCTTGACACCGGCCGTGTCGAGGGTGCCGCGGATGATGTGGTACCGGACACCGGGCAGGTCCTTGACCCGTCCGCCCCGGATGAGCACCACCGAGTGCTCCTGGAGGTTGTGACCGATGCCGGGGATGTAGGCGGTGACCTCGAATCCGGAGGTGAGCCGCACCCGGGCCACCTTGCGCAGCGCCGAATTGGGTTTCTTGGGGGTGGAGGTGTACACGCGGGTGCACACACCGCGCCGTTCGGGGCAGGCGCGCAGGGCGGGCGACTTCGTCTTGCGGGTGAGGCGCTGACGCTCGGTGCGGATCAGCTGCTGGATGGTGGGCATCGAGGGCCGGAGATCTGCTCGGTGGGATCGGGTCGGTGGACCGACCGAATTCGACAATCCGCAACCTTACTGCCCCGCCTGGCCACCCCCGTCCGGCGGCGTGAAGGCGGCCCCGCAGGCGCAGCTGCGCACTTCGGCGCCGGCCCGCACCAGAAATCCTCCACCGCTCAGGTCGCCCTTGTAGTCGAGCAGCAGGCCGGTGAGCAGGGGGATCTGCTGCGCCGGCGCGTAGAGAGTGATCCCATCGGAGCGGGCGATGGGGGTGCCCGCCAGGTGGCCGGGACGCAGGCGGATCGCCCAGCGCTCGCAGGTTCCCGGCACCAGGTCGAGGTGCATCAGACCGGGGGTTCCCGCCACGGCCGCCTGCCGGCCCAGTTCGGCGGCGGCGCTGGCGGTGAGACGCAGGCTGTGACCCCGGGGCACGGCGGAGAAGGAGGGCGCTGTGCCTCCACTCTGTCAGCTTCAGCGTCCCCGGCTCACCTCGCCCCCCAGCACGGGCACCAGGCCGAGGGCGTTGTGCACCGAACCCGCCACGCCACGACCCTTCACCGTCTGGCGCCCCCCCATGACCAGGCCGGTGGAGCTGCCGCCATCGAGATTGAGGGCGTCCCGCAGTCCGAGACGCTGCAGGGCGACGGCCGCCTCCAGCAGGGTGGGCCCGGCGTCACCCACCCCCTCCATCGTCACCAGCCAGAGGGAGCGGCCGTCGCTGCCGATCACCGTCCGGGGGGCCCCCTGGCTCAGGAAGCTGGGGCTGAAGCCCTCCGCGGTGCCGTTCAGCACTCTCTGGCCGTTGAGCAGCAGCAGCGGTCCACCACCCAGCACGTTGCTGGCCTGCCCCAGTTCACTGCTCGGCCGGCTTTCGAGGTCGAGCCGTTCGCCGGGTTGCCAGGGCAGCACCGTGCCGGCACGGCCCACCAGCAGGATGTCGCCGGGCGCCAGCGGCACGCCCGCGGCGAGGCGGCCCTGGTCGAAGCGTTGCTGCACGGTGCCCTGGCGCACCAGCACCCCGGACTCCGCGCCGCTGAGGGCACGGTAGGCGCGGCCCCAGTCGGCCGTGTAGCGGCTGAGCCCCCGCTTCACGAAGCCGCTGTTGACGAAATCCACCGGCAAGCGGCGGCCGCTGCCGTCGCTCACCCATTCCTGCAGGCTGAGCCGGCCGAAGCGGGGCAGGCTGCGGGGTTCCCAGGCCACCACGCCCCGGTTGAGGATCGGCCCCGACCGCCAGCGGCCCTGCTCCTTGAGGGCTCCGAGCGGCAGACGCCGCACCCGGTTGAAGAAGCCGCCGTTGATCGCCACCAGGGCGTCGTAATGGCGGGCGAGGCCCACGAGCGAGCTGAGCCCCTCCATGGTCTGGGGATGGCTGAGGGGGCGCAGTTCCAGCGAGGCGGCGCGGGGATCGAAGCGAACCGCGTTGAGCAGGATCCTTCGCCCCCCCACCTGCTGGACGCTGCGGTCCCAGCGCACCTCCTTGCCCAGCAGGGCCTGCAGCCGCGGATCGAGGGGAGCCGCCGCGGGCGTTGCCGCGGGTGCCGCCGCCTTCGCCGCCTCGGCGGGGAGATCGATGACGACCCGGGGTGGATCGCCGAGGGTGAAGAGCTTGCGGGGCCGGGCGGCAAGGGACAGGCTGCCGCTGCCCTGGCGGGGGACGAGGCCGAGGCCGGCCAGCTGTCCGCGCTGGGCCGCAGCGCTGCGCAGGTCGATCCGCAGGCCCTCTCCCTCACTGCCGACCGCGGCGGGGCCGTCGAGATCGAGCACCACCCGGCGCACGCCGGGGGTGTCGGAAGTGCGGATCCGCAGCAGGGCCGGCGGTGGCAGCTCGAGACTCAGGACGTCGCCGCGCAGTTCCGCCTTCATGCCCGCCGCGGCGATCACCCCGGCCACCTCCACCGCCACCTCGTCCGCCAGGGAGCGCTGCCGGCCGGGGGGGACGATCAGACCGCGCCCGTACCACTCGAGGTCGAGGGCGCCCTCGGCGTTGGTGCGGCTGCTGAACCCGAGCTGGTCCTGGAGCACCTCCAGGGGGAGCCAGAGCTCGGCCGGAGCCGCCCCCTCCGGTCCGCGCCAGAGCCAGCCGGCCCGGCGCTCGATGCCGTTGACGAGAAGCTTCGATCCCTGCCGCTCGCCCCGGCTCGCGGCCTCCGGCCGCGCACCGTTGGCGATGGCTGCGGCAAGGCGGTCTCCCGGCTGGCCTGCCGGGGAGGCGGCCATCGCCCTGGCCGCCGTGGCACCCAGCAGCAGAGCGGCGAGCGCCACCCCGCTCATCGACCGGCAGGGGATCCGCCAGCTCGCCATCCGTGCCGTCGCAGAAGGCCGAAAGTTAGCGGGATGAACAAGGTTGGGGAACCACCTCCCTAGGATCGATCGCCACTCCCTATCTCCTGCGCTTGTCGCTCCTCCCGCAGGTCATGACGACCCCCCCGCCCCCCGTTCATCCCCACCTCGACAGCCCCGCGCCGGCGGCCGTCGCCGGCGAACGGGACGCCTGCGGAGTGGGCTTCCTGGCCCACCTGGAGGGGCGTCCGAGCCACTGGGTTCTCCAGCAGGCGCTGCGGGGGCTGTGCTGCATGGAGCACCGCGGCGGCTGCGGCGGCGACGGCGACTCCGGCGACGGCGCCGGCATCCTCACCGCCATCCCCTGGTCCTATCTGGAGCAGGTGTGGGCCACGGCGCGGGATTCGGCGGCCTCCGTGCGGGGCCTCGGCATGGTGTTCCTGCCGGTCGATCCGAAACGTCGGGCCATCGCCCGCAGGATCTGCGAGGACGAGGCTGACCGCCTCGGCCTGGCGAGCCTCGGCTGGCGGGAGGTGCCGGTGGACCTCCAGGTGCTCGGTCCCCTCGCCCGGGAGACCGTTCCGGCGATCGAGCAGTGGCTGCTCAGCGCCCCCGACGCCGCCCCCGGCGTCAGCGCCGACACCGATGCCCTCGAGTCCCTCCTGTTCCGCCTTCGCCGCCGGGCGGTGGACCGGGTGAGGGAGCTGTGGGGAGCCACCAACGGCGATCTCTACTTCGCCTCGATCAGCGCCCGCACCGTCGTCTACAAGGGCATGGTGCGCGCGGCGGTGCTCGACGCCTTCTACGCCGACCTCCGCGATGAGCGCTTCGTCGTGCCCTTCGCGGTCTATCACCGTCGATTCAGCACCAACACCCTGCCCCGCTGGCCCCTGGCGCAGCCCATGCGGCTGCTCGGCCACAACGGGGAGATCAACACCCTCCTGGGCAACATCAACTGGGCCG
The DNA here is from genome assembly GCA_964628165.1 of uncultured Cyanobium sp. Classification (GTDB taxonomy): domain Bacteria; phylum Cyanobacteriota; class Cyanobacteriia; order PCC-6307; family Cyanobiaceae; genus Cyanobium. Next base: position 2,616 of record CAZVPB010000094.1, on the reverse strand, counting down.
CCGCCGCCGAAGCCAATCTCGAGGCGGTGTGGGGCGAGGCGGCCGCCGACCTGCGGCCCCTGGTGAATCCCGCCTTCAGTGACTCGGCCAACCTCGACGCCACCCTCGAACTGATGGTGCGCAGCGGCAGGCCCATCACCGACAGCCTGCTCACCCTGGTGCCGGAGGCCTTCCGCAACCAGCCCGAGCTCGCGGAGAGGCCCGACATCCGCGCCTTCTACGAGTACAACGCCTGCCTCCAGGAAGCCTGGGACGGCCCCGCTCTGCTGGTGTTCGGCGACGGCCGCATGGTGGGGGCCACCCTCGACCGCAACGGTCTGCGCCCGGCCCGCTACTGCATCACCGCGGACGGCTACGTGGTGATGGGTTCGGAGACGGGAGTGGTCGATCTCGATGAGAGTCTCATCGTCGAGAAGGACCGCCTCGGACCCGGGCAGATGCTGGCCGTGGATCTCGAGAACCACCGTCTCCTGCGCAACTGGGACGTGAAGGAGGAGGCCGCCGCACGGCTTCCCTACGCCGCCTGGCTGGCCGAGCACCGCCGCAGTCTCCCGCCCGGAGCCTGGCATCAGAACCGCGGCCTCGGGGATCTCGAGCTCCTCCAGAAGCAGACCGCCTACGGCTTCACCGCCGAGGACCTCGACCTGGTGATCGAGGACATGGCCGGCCAGGCCAAGGAGCCCACCTACTGCATGGGCGACGACATCCCCCTCGCGGTGCTCTCGGACAAGCCCCATCTGCTCTACGACTATTTCAAGCAGCGCTTCGCCCAGGTCACCAACCCGCCGATCGATCCCCTGCGGGAGAAGCTCGTCATGAGCCTCGAGATGCATCTGGGACGGAGGGGCTCCGCCCTGCGGCCCGATCCGGCCGGTGCCGCCGTTCTCCACATCCCCACACCGGTCCTCAACGAGGCCGAGCTCGAGGCCCTCGGCGGCCATGGTCTGCCCCTGGCGAAGCTGACCACCCTCCTGCCGGTGCAGGAGGGGCCGGCTGGCTTCGAGGCGGCCCTCCACCGCCTCTGCTTCGAGGCCGAGGCCGCCGTCCGCAGCGGCCATCAGATCCTCGTCCTCAGCGATCGCGTCGGGGGCGGCATCGATGCCGGCACCACCTATCTGCCACCGCTGCTCGCCGTCGGCGCGGTCCATCACCACCTGCTGCGCCAGGGCCTGCGGCTGCAGGCCTCGCTGGTGGTGGACACCGCCCAGTGCTGGAGCACCCACCATCTGGCCTGCCTGATCGGCTTCGGGGCCAGCGCCGTCTGCCCCTGGCTCACCTGGGAGACCACCCGCCACTGGCTGGCCCATCCCCGCACGGCCTCCCTGATCCAGCGGGGCCGGCTCGCCCCGCTCAGCCCCGGTCAGGCCCAGGCCAACGTGCGCAAGGCCCTCGAGGACGGTCTCCGCAAGATCCTCTCCAAGATCGGCATCTCGCTCCTGGCCAGCTACCACGGCGCCCAGATCTTCGAGGCGATCGGCATCGGCGCCGATCTGATCGGCCTGGCCTTCGCCGGCACCACCAGCCGGGTCGCGGGCCTCAGTCTCAGGGATCTTGCCAGCGAGACCCTCGCCTTCCACAGCAAGGCCTATCCCGAGCTCAACCGCACCAAGCTCGAGTTCATGGGATTCGTGCAGTACCGCAGCGGCGCGGAGTACCACCTCAACAGTCCGGACATGGCCAAGGCCCTGCATGCCGCGGTGGCGGCGGGCCCCGGCTACGACCACTTCGCCACCTACCAGCGCATCCTCGAGAACCGCCCGGTCACGGCACTGAGGGACCTGCTGCAGCTGTGTCCGGCCCCGCGGCCCCTGCCGATCGAGCAGGTGGAGAGCGTCGAGAGCATCTGCCGCCGCTTCTGCACCGGCGGCATGAGCCTCGGCGCCCTCTCCCGCGAGGCCCACGAGGTGCTCGCCGTGGCGATGAACCGCATCGGCGGCAAGAGCAACAGCGGCGAGGGGGGTGAGGACCCCGCCCGCTACCACGTCCTCCACGACGTGGACGACGCCGGGCGCTCCGCCACCCTTCCCACCATCGGCGGCCTCCGCAACGGCGACAGCGCCAACTCGGCCATCAAGCAGGTGGCCTCCGGCCGTTTCGGCGTCACGCCCGAATACCTCCGCAGCGGCCGCCAGCTCGAGATCAAGGTGGCCCAGGGAGCGAAGCCCGGCGAGGGGGGGCAGCTGCCCGGCCCCAAGGTGGATCCCTACATCGCCTGGCTGCGCAACAGCAAGCCGGGCGTGCCGCTGATCTCGCCGCCGCCCCACCACGACATCTATTCGATCGAGGACCTGGCCCAGCTCATCCACGATCTCCACCAGGTCAACCCGGCGGCCAAGGTGTCGGTGAAGCTCGTGGCCGAGATCGGCATCGGCACCATCGCCGCCGGGGTGGCGAAGGCCAACGCCGACGTGATCCAGATCTCCGGCCATGACGGCGGCACCGGTGCCTCACCGCTCAGTTCGATCAAGCACGCCGGCGTGCCCTGGGAACTGGGGCTCACCGAGGTGCACCGCACCCTGCTGGAGAACGGCCTGCGCGAGCGGGTGCTGCTGCGGGCCGATGGCGGCCTCAAGACCGGCTGGGACGTGGTGATCGCCGCCCTGCTCGGCGCCGAGG
>CAZVPB010000093.1:0-8870 GCA_964628165.1 uncultured Cyanobium sp. | reverse complement strand
GAAGGGGCCCACGCGGGCCTTGAGGTCCCGCATCGAGGCCATGTCGCCGTAGCGCTCGATCGGCAGGCGGTAGCGCTGCCGGAAGAAGGCCTCGTCGCCGAGCACCTTGGGGTTGAGAAAGTCCATGAGCGCCCACAGTTCGCTCACCCGGTTCTCGACGGGGGTGCCGGTGAGGGCGATGCGGAAGCGGCCGTGGCGCCCGGGGCGGGCCAGATCGCGCGCGGCCTGGCTCTGCTTGGCGCCCGGGTTCTTGATCGCCTGGGCCTCGTCGATCACCATCCCCTGCCAGTCGACCGTCTCCAGCAGCTCCGCATCACGCTGGAGCAGCCCGTAGCTGGTGAGCACCAGGTCCACCCCGTCCACGGCCTTGCGGAGGGCCGCCTCGCTGGCGGGGCGGCGGGGTCCGTAGTGCTCCCGCACCACCAGTTCGGGCGTGAAGTCCCCCGCCTCGCGGCGCCAGTTGGTGAGTACCGAGGTGGGGGCCACCAGCAGCACCGGCCGCCGCAGTTCCTGTTCCGCCTTGAGATGCTGCAGGAAGGCCAGCAGCTGGATGGTCTTGCCGAGGCCCATGTCGTCGGCCAGGCAGGCGCCCTGATCGAACCGGTGCAGGAAGGCCAGCCAGCCCAGGCCCCGTTCCTGGTACGGCCGCAGCTGCCCGCAGAAGCCCTCCGGCGCCGGCAGCGGATCGGGGGCCTTCTGCTGGTGGTACTGCTCGAGCACCGCCTGCAGCCGGGGACCGGCGGTGAAGCGGTGCACCGGCAGGCGCATCAGCGTCTCGCCGTCGGTGGCCGTCAGGCGCAGGGCCTCATCGAGGCTGAGGACGGGGTCGGCGGAGCAGAAGCGCTCGGCGTTCCTGAGGTCGGTGGGCCGCAGTTCGATCCAGGTGCCCTGGTGCTGCACCAGGGGGCTCCGCTTGGCCGCGAGCCGCTCGAGATCCCTCAGGCTGAGGGTGACCCCGCCGATCATCAGCTCCCAGCGCCAGTCGAGGCTCTCGCCGAGGCTGAAGCCCCGCGACGTGCTGGGCAGCTCCGCCTCGATCGCGAGACCCAGGCGGCTGGCCAGTCCGCCGGAAAGGCTCTCCGGCAGCACCACCCCCACACCGATGTCCCGCAGCTGGCCGGCGGCGGTGCGCACCAGCACGAAGGCCTCGGCGGGCAGCAGCTGCATCGATTCGGGCGCGGCCACGTCGAGGCCCCGGCCGATCGGCTCGAACACCTGGAGAGCCCGCCCGAGACCCTCCAGCATCAGTTCGCCGGGCTGACGCACCTCCACCTCCCCCAGCTGCAGCGGACGGTCGCCCAGCGACCAGACCGCCGCCGCCGGCAGCCGCAGGGCGGGCTCGGCCTCGGCCTGGAGGGAGAAGCGCAGTTCCCAGTTCTCCTCCCCATCGGGGGGGGTGGAGAGCTCCAGGCAGGCCCGGGCGGGGGCCACCCGGCCCGCCACCGCCTCCCGCCAGTGGTGCGTGGCGATCTCGAGCCGCTCGATCTCCTCCTCGTCGAGGCCGAGGTGGTCATCCCCCGGTCCGAGGGCCTCCAGCCAGGCGTTCAGCAGCGGGTCGAGGCCCTCCTGGGGCGCCTGGAGCCCCGCCCGGAGCTGGCCGTCCATCAGGCACTCCAGCAGGCTGGCCACCCGCAGCCTGCCGCTGCCGGGGCGGCGGCAGGCCATGGCGGTGTCGCCCATGGCGCAGGTGACCACCTGGGGCATCGCCGCGGCCATCTCCTCGAGCCGCCGCCGGTCGCCCTCGCGGTTCAGCAGGGTCAGCCAGCGGGCTCTCCCCTCCTCCACCTGGGGCAGCCAGCGGCCGCGGGCGATCAGGCTCAGGGCCCAGCGCTGCAGATGACTCCACCAGCGCAGGTCCTCGGCCAGGTCCGGGTGGTCGCCGCTGAGGGGCAGGCGGGCCAGCCATTCGGCGGCGGCGGCGGGATCGAGGGTCAGCCCCTCCACCCGCCAGGGCCACCACACCACCTGCCGGGGGATCGGTTCGCCCGCCTGCAGGGGCAGGCCGCTCCAGGAGGTGGCGGATCCGCCGGCGGGGGGACTGCGGCGGCCCCGCGGCGCCTGGCTGCGGCTGGGCAGGGTGAGGCTGGCCTCGACCGGCCGCAGCGCCTCGCTCCAGAGGTCGTGCTCCTCCAGCCAGGCGGCCAGGTCGTCGATGCAGAGGGTGAGGGGGTGGTGAGGCACCACCCGGGTGGGGGAGACCGGCGTGGCCACCCGCCAGGTGTCGGCCCACAGCAGCAGCTTCCCACCCGCGCCTTCCGGTGGGTACAGCCAGGTGGCATGCAGCAGGCTCATGGCCTCATGGCGGGCGACAGGCCTGGGGTTCCCAGCAGCGACCCCGGCACCGCTCCCATCATGACCCTCGGGGGTTGCCGGGGAGGCCGGCGCGCGGGCAGGGGGAAGGAGAGCGGCAAGGACGCTCCTGGGCGTGCTGGGCGATCATGCCTTGTTCCGGTTCCCCCTTCGCCCCCCGCCTGCCATGACCGCATCCACCCGCCGCCGCGAGCGTCCGGTCGGTCGTCCCCGCAGCGGTGACGAGATCCGGGAGGCCTTCCTCGACTTCTACGAGCAGCGGGGACACCGCCGCATGGCGAGCGCCTCCCTGGTGCCGGACGATCCGACGGTGCTGCTCACGATCGCCGGCATGCTCCCCTTCAAGCCGGTGTTCCTCGGCCAGGCGGAGCGGCCAGCGCCACGGGCCACCACCAGCCAGAAGTGCATCCGCACCAACGACATCGAGAACGTGGGGCGCACGGCCCGGCACCACACGTTCTTCGAGATGCTCGGCAATTTCTCCTTCGGTGACTACTTCAAGGAGCAGGCGATCCGCTGGGCCTGGGAGCTGACGACGGAGGTCTTCGGGCTGCCGCCGGAAAGCCTGGTGGTGAGCGTCTTCCGCGAGGACGACGAGGCGGCGGCCATCTGGCGTGACGTGGTGGGGGTGGCGCCCTGGCGCATCGTCCGGCTCGACGAGGCCGACAACTTCTGGGCCTCCGGGCCGACCGGTCCCTGCGGGCCCTGCTCGGAGATCTACTTCGATTTCCATCCCGAGCGGGGCAGGGAGGGAATCGACCTCGAGGACGACGAGCGCTTCATCGAGTTCTACAACCTCGTGTTCATGCAGTTCAACCGGGATGGGGCCGGAACCCTCACCCCCCTCGAACAGCGGCACATCGACACCGGCCTGGGGCTGGAACGGATGGCCCGCATCCTGCAGGAGGTGGAGAACAACTACGAGACCGATCTCATCTTTCCGCTGATCGAGCGGGCCGCTTCCCTGGCGGGGATCGGCTACGCCGCCGCCGGCGAGCGGCAGAAGACCTCCCTGAAGGTGATCGGCGACCACAGCCGCGCGGTCACCCAGCTGATCGGTGACGGGGTGACGGCGTCCAACCTCGGCCGGGGTTACATCCTGCGGCGCCTGCTGCGGCGGGTGGTGCGCCACGGCCGCCTACTCGGCATCGAGGAGCCGTTCCTCGTCCGGCTGGGGGAGGCCGCCATCGAGCTGATGGAGAAGGCCTATCCCCGCCTCCGCGACCGCCGCGACGCCATTCTCGGCGAACTGGAACGGGAGGAGTCCCGCTTCCTGGAGACCCTCGACCGCGGCGAGAAGCTCCTGGCCGAGGTGCTGGCGGGCAGGCCCGACCAGATCAGCGGCGCCCAGGCCTTCGAGCTCTACGACACCTACGGCTTCCCGCTCGAGCTCACCGAGGAGATCGCCGAGGAGCACGGTCTCACGGTGGATCTGGCGGGGTTCGAGGCGGCCATGGAGGAGCAGCGGCAGCGGGCGAAGGCGGCGGCGGTGAGCGTCGACGTCACCCTCCGGGATGCCCTCGACCGGGTCGCGGCCGATCTCGAGGCGACCCGCTTCCATGGCTACGAGGCCCTGGAGCATCCCAGCTGCGTGGTGGCCCTGGTGGCCGACGGAGCGCCGGCCGAGCGGGCCGCGGCCGGCCAGGAGGTGCAGATCGTTCTCGATTCCACCCCCTTCTACGGCGAGGGCGGCGGCCAGGTGGGGGACCGGGGGATCCTCAGCGGCGGTCAGCCCGGCGCCGGGGCCGAGGGGGGCGTGATCGTGCGGATCGACGGCGTCAGCCGCAACCGCAGCGTGTTCGTGCACCACGGCCGCATCGATCGCGGCACTCTGGCCGTGGGAGATCTGGTGCACGGCAGGGTGGACCGCGGCTGCCGGCGCCGTGCCCAGGCCCACCACACCGCGACCCATCTGCTCCAGGCGGCCCTCAAGCAGGTGGTCGATCCCTCGATCGCCCAGGCGGGATCCCTGGTCGACTTCGACCGGCTGCGCTTCGACTTCCACTGTCCCCGTCCGGTCAGCGCGGCGGAGATCGAACGGATCGAATCCGTGATCAACGGCTGGATCGCCGACGCCCATGACCTCGAGGTGCGGGAGATGGAGCTGGAGCGGGCCCGCGCCGCCGGAGCGGTGGCGATGTTCGGCGAGAAGTACGACGACGTGGTGAGGGTGGTGGACGTGCCCGGCGTGTCGATGGAACTGTGCGGCGGCACCCACGTGGCCAACACCGCAGAGATCGGCCTCTTCAAGATCGTCTCGGAAAGCGGGGTCGCGGCGGGCATCCGCCGGATCGAGGCGGTGGCGGGTCCGGCGGTGCTGTCCTTCCTCAACGAACGCGACACCGTGGTGCGGGAGCTGGGGGAACGCCTCAAGGCCCAGCCGGCGGAGATCGTGCCGCGGGTCTCGGCGCTCCAGGAGGAACTCCGGACCACCGCCAAGGAGCTGGCGGCCGTCCGGGCGGAGCTGGCGCTGGCGAAGGCGGCGGCCCTGGTCGGTGAAACCGAAGCGGTCGGTGCCTTCCGCACCCTGGTGGCGCGCCTCGACGGTGTCGACGGCGGTGGTCTGCAGGCCGCCGCGGGGCAGCTGGCGGACCGGCTCGGAGATGGCGCCGCCGTCGTGCTGGGGGGGCTGCCCGACCCCGCCGACACCGGCAAGGTGGTGCTGGTGGCGGCCTTCGGTTCCGCCGTGATCGCCGCCGGGCTCAAGGCCGGCACCTTCATCGGCGGCATTGCCCGGCTCTGCGGCGGCGGCGGCGGCGGCCGGCCGCAGCTGGCCCAGGCCGGTGGTCGCGACGGCACGAGGCTGGAGGAGGCGCTCGGCGAGGCCCGGAGCGCCCTCCTCCGGGAACTCGCCGGCCGATGAGGTCGCCGGCCGCCGCCATCGCCCTGCTGGCCGCCGCGCTGGCGGCGATGGCGGCGGTCCCGCTGCGGGCGGCCGTGCCGGCCTCGGCGGTGGTGCAGGAGATCCTCGATGGCGAGGAGCTCTACATCGAGGGCCGTCGGGCCCATCTGAAGGAACGGGCCCGCGCCCCGGAGCAGGTGCGCACCGGAGACAGCCGCGGCCAGCTCGGCTTCGACTCCGGCGCGGCGGGACGCCTCAACCGCTTCTCCCGGATCCGCCTCGGCAGCACCTGCTTCCTGCTCCGGAGCGGACAGATCCTCGTGTCGGGCCCGCAGAGCGGCTGTGTCCGTTCGGCCCGCCTCAGCGTGCGGGGCACCAACTATGTCGTCGATCTGGCCGGTGCCGACCGTCCGGTGGAGGTGATCGTGCTGGAGGGGGAGCTGGAGGTGCAGCGACTCGTCGACGGCGTGCCCGTCGACGGCCCCCCGATCCGCCTGCCGGAGGCCAGCCGGGCCCGTCTTTCGGCCGGGGGCCGCGTGCTGACGGTGGAGCGGCTCGCCATGGCCGAGGCGGCGGCGCTGCTGGAAGGGCCCCTGTTCCGCGGGTTCACCACCCCCCTGCCGGCCGGGATGGCGCTGGGACGCTCGATCCGGCGCAACTGGCCAGGGCTGGCCCTCGCGGCCGCGGCCTCCCCGCCACCGGAGGCGCTCGACGCCTCCCGCGACCCCCTCGTGATCAGCATCAACGCGGCCAGGGCGGAGAACGGCCGATCCCCGCTGCAGCCCCTGCCGCCTGCGCTGGCGCGGCGCAACATCGCCTATCTCCAGCCGGTGCTGGCAGGCATCCTGCGCACCGGCGTGTGCGATCACGACCGGCCCCGCTGGCAAGCCTTCCAGGAGGAGGCCGCCCGGCGTTACCCGCTCCGGCCCCGCAGCGAGGTGATCGCCTGCCCGCGGCCGACGCGCTCCTGGAACAACGACGCGGTCGTGAACCGCTGGCTCGCCTCGCCTCTCCACCGCGGCATCCTGCTGGACCGGCGGGATGCCTCCCACATCGGCTGCCTGCGCGCCGACGCCGGCGGCCGCTCGCTGGCGATGTGCACCCTCTGGTCGCCCGTCCTCTCCCCTCCCCTCACACCCCCGTGAAGGCCAGAAAGAGGCGGCGCATGGTGTCCATCAGGGCATTCTTCTCCACGTCGCGCTGCTCCTTGCTGAGGCTCTCCAGTTCCGCCTTCCTGGCCGTCACCAGCGAGGCGAAGCGCTCCAGCAGGGCGGGGTTCTGCTCGAGCAGGCTGCGCACGGCCTCGCGGCCCACCCGCAGCATGAGGCTCTCCTCGGAGGCCCGCACCGTGGCGCTGCGGGGGGCGTCGAGGAAGAGGGTCATCTCGCCGAACACCTCGCCCGGGCCCAGCTCCTTCACCCGCACGGTGCGGTCCGGAGCCACCTGCTTGAGCACCTCCACCCGCCCCCGCAGCAGGTGGTACATGGAGGCCCCCTCGGCTCCTTCGGTCACCACGGCCTCCCCCGGGCCGTAGGCCATCATCCGGCTGCCCTCCACCAGATGGCGCAGCTGTTCGGGGCTGAGGCTGCCCAGCAGCTCGTTCTGGGCCAGGGCCAGGCGGCACTCCTCAGGCGTCGGCAGGGTGCCCACGGAGCGGGAGCGCCGGGGCTGGATGTCCCGCACCGGGAAGGGGATGCTCTGACCCTCGCGCCGCAGGGCGTACCAGATCTGCTCCAGCAGGTCGCTGCGCAGGTCGAGCCTGGCCCGCAGGCTCGCTTCCCGCTGCCACACCTGCAGTTCGTAGGTGATCGAGCTCTCCGCGAATTCCTTCACCCGGATCCGCGGCGCCGGTTCCCGCAGCACCCTCGGATGCTGCAGGGCCACGCTCGCCAGCAGCTGGCGTGCCCGGGCCGGCGGGTAGTCGTAATCCAGGCCCACGTCGAAGCGGTCGCTGGCCCAGCCGAAGCTGCCCTTGTTGTAGAGAACCTCCGAGGTCATCTTGCTGTTGGGCACCACCACCAGCGCGTCCTCGACGTTCCGCAGCCAGGTGTCCCGCCACGTCAGCGAGATGACGATGCCCTCGGTGCCGTCCTGCAGCACGAGCCAGTCGCCCACGCCGAATTCGTCACCGAGCTGCAGCTCCAGCCCGGCGAAGAGGTCCTTGAGGGCCTCCTGGCCGGCCAGGCCGATGACGGCGGTGAGCACCGCCGAGGTGGTGACGAGACCGAGAAGATCCCTCTGGGTCGTTTCCCGCACCACCACCACCGTGGCGAGGGCGCCGGTGCCGAGGGTGAGCAGCTGCAGCAGCAGCCGCGGCGGCGCCCGCCAGAGGCCCGCGCCGCCCGGCAGTTCCACCCCGGCCCAGAGCAGCAGCCGGATCCCCGCCCAGGTGAGCAGCAGGTCGTCGGCGAGGGAGATCCAGAGCCGGTAGCCCGCCGGCAGCCACTCCAGCGGCAGGGACCTCAGCAGCGCCCAGACGAGCAGGGCCAGCAGGGCCAGCCCGATCGGCATCCGCGGCAGACGGCGGCCCCTCAGCAGGCGGTCGATCAGCAGGAGCACCGCCGCGGCGACCGCGGCGGTGGCCCACACCCGCAGCACTTCCATCCCGTATTGCCGAGCGGCACGGTCCCCATCCTGCCCGTGCTGTAGTGGAGGACGTTTCCGCCCGACTGCCCGTGATCACGGGCCACTCCGGCCTGTCGCTGCTCCTGCTGCTGGCGATGGCCCACTTCTTCTGCGACTTCGGCCTCCAGAGCGACCGCATGGCCCGGGAGAAGTGCCCGGGCTGCGACGTCACGCTGTTCTGGGGCTGGTGGCTTCTCGCCCACGCCTCGATCCACGGGCTCGCCGTGGCGGTGTTCACCGGCCTTCCCTGGCTGGGGCTGGCGGAGCTGGTGCTCCATGCCGGCATCGACCGGATGAAGTGCGCGGGGCTTTACAACCTCAGCGTGGACCAGGCGCTGCACCTCTCCTGCAAGGTGCTCTGGGTGGCGTTGCTGCCCGTCCTCTGAATCCTCGCCCCGGCTGCCCGGGACCCCGCCATGCTCCGTGCCCTCGCGTTCGTCCTGCCGCTGTTCCTGCATGGCGCCGCGGCCCTGGCGGAGGTGCAGGTGGTCTGCGACGGCACCCTGCTCACGGCCCGTGGCACGGCGGAGCGGGAGCGGCCGGTGCGGTTCCTGCGCTTCTCGCTCCGCCTCAGCGCCGAGGAGGCTGACGCCGATGCCGCCCTGGCCAGCCTGCAGGGGCGGCTGGCGGCGGTGCGCGCCTCCCTGGAGGCCCTCGCGGTGGAGGAACTCCGCGTCACCTCTCCCACCACCTGGGACCGGCCCGCGGAGCGGGGCCGGCGACGGCAGGTGACCGCCAGTCTCCAGGTGAGCGGACGGATGGTCCCGGCACGGCTCCAGCCGCTCATCCGGCAGGTGGGCGCCCTCCCCGGTGTGGCCCTGGCGCCGGTCACCGCCGAGGCCGATCCGGACGAGAACCCGCGGCTGCGGCGGGAGCTGCTGGCTCTGGCCTACCGCGATGCCTACGGCCAGGCCATGGAGGTGGCGGCCGCGATCGGACGCAGCCGCATCACCCCGCTCGAGGTGAGCCTGGAGGGCGGCATGTCACCGCCGCTGCCGCTGCGGGCCCAGGCCGCCGATGCCGCGCCTCCTCCCTTCGATCCGGGCGAGCTGCCCCCCCCGACCGACCGGTTCTCCCTGCTGGTGCGGTTCTG
>CAZVPB010000092.1:0-9025 GCA_964628165.1 uncultured Cyanobium sp. | reverse complement strand
TGACGATGCCGGCGGAGATGATCGTGCGGAAGGCATCCTCCACCGAGAGGTCGAGATCCCGGACACTGCGCTCCGGCACCACCGCGTACCAGCCCGTGGTCGGATTCGGTGACGTGGGAATGAACACGCTGACCATGCTCTCTGGGAACCCCGCCTGGATCTGGGAACCGATCACCCCGGTCACGAAACCGAGCGCGTAGAGACCCTCCCGCGGGTACTCCACCAGCACCACCCTGCGGAAACGGGAGGAGTTGTCCCGCAGAAAGGTTTCCAGCAGCTGCTTGAGGGTCTTGTAGACGGAGCCGGCCAGGGGAATCCGCAGCAGCGTTCCCTCGCCGAACTCCAGCAGCCAGCGGCCCACGATGTTCCTGGCCATCAGGCCGATCAGGAGGATCCCCAGCAGCGGCACCATCAGACCGACACCGAGGTTGATCAGCTCCTGCAGGAGCGGATTGAGGGTGTTGAAGGGATTGAACTGCTTGGGGATGGAGGTGAGGATCGCCAGAACGAACCGGCTCACGGTGCTGGCGAGCCAGATCGTCGTGGCGAGCGGGATCACCACCAGAAGGCCCGCGATGAGGTCGTTCTTCAGGTCCTGCTGGAGCCGGGTGCCCAGGGGCTGGTCGGGTCGGGGTCCGGAGGCGACCAAGGGGGAGGGAGGGGAGCTGGTGAATGGCAACGCTAACCAGCGGAGGCGGGCTAGAGCACGCTGCCGAGGCAGAGGAGGGTGAAGGCCACGATCAGCACGATGGCGCCGCCCGTACCGGCGATGCGTCGCTGGTTGATGGCCACCGCCGTGCTCTGCTCTCCCTGGTTCACCTGCTGCTCCAGCTGGGCCAGCTGCCGTTCCACCAGGGTGCGGGCCGCCTGCTGCTTCTGCTCGGCACTGGCGTCGGGGGGGAACTGGCCCGTGGCCTCACCCTGACGGACGAGCTGCTCGATCAGGGCGGGGTCCTCGCTCTGCCGCCGCGCCTGCTCGAGCTGAGCCCGTTTGGCGCCGAGCTGCTGATCCGCCTGCTCCTGAAGGATGCGGTCGCCACCGAAGGCGATCGGCAGGGAAGCCGTGAGGAGAATGGCCAGGAGGCCGCTGAGGATGCAGATGGTCCAGAGGATGGGGGGCCTGGAGCGGCCGAGGTTCTCCAGCCGGACGGAGACCAGCATGAGCAGCAGGCCGACGAGGGCCAGCGGCGCCTGGTTCACGAGCCGTTCCACGACGAGCTGCCGGAACGCCTCCTCCTGCCATTGCCACACCGAGACCACCGCCAGCATCTGCAGGGCCAGCAGCACCACCAGGGTGATGCCCATCCAGCGCAGCATCGGGCTGAAGCGGGGCGAAGGCGCTGCGGTCACGCGGTGGGTACGTCTGAAGTGGACTGTACGGCCGCGGCAGGGTGCCTCCATGCCCGGGGGCCATGAGTGAGGCCCTGGCCGCGGACCTGCGCCGGCAGGCGGCGAGCCTCGGTTTCGATCCGGTGGGCATCGCCGCCGTGCCGGGGGGGGAGCGGCTGCGGCTGCGGAGCGCGGCCCTCGGCCGCTGGCTGGCGGCCGGCCATCACGCCTCGATGGGGTGGATGGCGGCCCCCCGCAGGTTGCGGGTGGAGAGCCTGCTGCCGGGGGTGCGGAGCATCCTGGCGGTCGGCCTCAGCTACTACGTGGCCCGGGAGCGCCGGCCCGGCTCCCTGAAGGTGGCCCGCTACGGCTGGGGCCGCGACTACCACCGGGTGATCGATTCCCGGCTGCGCCGGCTCGGCCGCTGGCTGGAGCAGAGGGTGCCGGGCGTGAGCTGGCGGGCCTGCGTGGACGCGGCCCCCCTGCTGGAGAAGGCCTGGGCCGAGGAGGCCGGGCTGGGCTGGATCGGCAAGAACGGCAACCTCATCCACCGGCGGCGCGGATCGTGGCTCCTGCTCGGCCACCTGCTCACCACCCTCGAGCTGCCACCGGACCGGCCCGCGGCGCCGGCCTGCGGCCGCTGCAGCCGCTGCATCGACGCCTGTCCCACCGGCGCGATCCCGGAACCCTTCGTGGTGGACGCGCGGCGCTGCATCGCCTTCCACACCATCGAGAACCGGTCGGAGCGGCTGCCCGCCCCGATCGTCTCCGCCCTGCAGGGATGGGTGGCGGGATGCGACATCTGCCAGGACGTCTGCCCCTGGAACCAGGGCGGTCTCGAGAGCTCCGCCGACCCGGACATGCAGCCCCGGCCCTGGTGGCTCGACCTGCGGCCGCAGGAGGCGCTGTCGTGGAGCGACGCCGAGTGGGGGGAACGGCTGCGGGCCTCTGCCCTGCGCCGCATCCGGCCGGCGATGTGGCGCCGCAACATCCGCTGCGCCGGGGAGACGCAGCCCCCTGCCTAGGCTGGGCCGAATTCCCTGTCCCTCGAGACGTCCGTGGCTCCACGCTGGTGGTCTTTGCTGAGCTGCCCGGTCTCCTGTGCGGCCATGGCCCTGGCGCTGGGCGTGGTCCCCGGGGCGGTGGTACTGGCGGAGGCCCGTCCGGCGAAGGCCCTGGTGCCCTACGTCTACGTCCCGAAACCCGAGGAACTCGAGGGCGCCGGGCTGGGCATCGCCCAGGCGGCCACACGCCTGCTGCAGTTCGGCCAGGCCGACGACGCCGCCCGCCTTGCCGAACTCACGGTGCGGCTGCTGCCCTCCGATCCCCGCGGCTGGGTGCTCCTGGCGGAGGCCCGGCTGCGCAGCAACCTGATCGACAAGGCGCTGCTCGCCCTCAGCCGGGCCAAGGAGCTCGACCCCGACAACCCCGGCATCTGGTTCGCCGAAGGCTCCCTCGCCCTGCGCAAGGGCCGCCCCCAGGACGCCATTCCGCTGCTGCGCAGGGGTCTCCAGCTCGACGCCGACAATTCCGGGGCCTACTTCGACCTGGGCAATGCCCAGCTGCTGCTGGGTCGCCCCGGCGAGGCGCTCGCCTCCTACGAGAAGGCCGCCCGGCTGCGGCGCGACTTCTGGGAGGCGATCAACAACCAGGGGCTGGTGCTCTACGAGCAGGGGCGTGCCGGCGACGCCATCGAACGCTGGCGCCGTGTCCTCAAGATCAAGCCGGACGTGGCGGAGACCTCCCTGGCCCTGGCGGCGGTGCTGCATGAGAGGGGGGGCAGCCAGGCCGAGGCCCTCCGCCTCGCCGAAAAGGCACTCGACGAGGATCCCAACTACGTGCTCGAGAGCTACCAGGAGGAACAGCTCTGGGGGCCGCGGCTGCGCCGGACCACCCAGCGGCTCTTCCAGGCGCCGGATCTGCGGGCCGTGGTGGAACGGGCCCTGCTCAATGCCACGGCGGCGGACGGGAACGGCGAGGAGCCCGAGGAGGGGGGAGACGACGGCTGAGGGTTCGGAGACCCGCACACCATCGGTAGGCTGACGGCCCAGAGCCGCACCGAGCCCCCGCCGGATGCCCGAGGAGCGCGTCCAACCCATCCCCCTGCATCAGGAGATGCAGCGCTCCTACCTCGAGTACGCGATGAGCGTCATCGTGGGGCGGGCCCTGCCGGACGTGCGTGACGGCCTGAAGCCGGTGCAGCGGCGCATCCTCTTCGCGATGCACGAGCTCGGGCTCACCCCCGACCGTCCCTACCGGAAGTGCGCGCGGGTGGTGGGCGACGTGCTGGGCAAGTACCACCCCCATGGCGACCAGGCCGTCTACGACGCGCTGGTGCGGCTGGTGCAGACCTTCGCCAGCCGCCATCCGCTGCTCGACGGCCACGGCAACTTCGGCTCGGTCGACGACGACCCGCCCGCCGCCATGCGCTACACCGAGACGCGCCTGGCCCCCATCGCCAACGAGGCCCTCCTCGACGAGATCGGCAGCGACACCGTCGACTTCGCCCCCAACTTCGACGGCTCCCAGCAGGAGCCGGTGGTGCTGCCGGCCCAGCTGCCCTTTCTGCTGCTCAACGGCTGCTCCGGCATCGCCGTGGGCATGGCCACCAGCATTCCGCCCCACAACCTGGGCGAGGTGGTGGATGCCCTGGTGGCCCTCCTGCGCAGGCCCCAGATCAGCGACGAGAAGCTCCTCGAGCTGGTGCCGGGACCCGACTTCCCCACCGGTGGCGTGGTGCTGAAGGGTGCGGGGCTGCGGGACACCTATCTCCACGGCCGAGGGAGCATCCCGATGCGGGGCGTGGCCCACGTGGAGGAGGTGCAGCCCGGCAAGGGTCGCCATCGCCGCAGCGCCATCGTCATCACCGAGCTTCCCTTCCAGCTGAGCAAGGCGGGCTGGATCGAGAAGCTGGCGGAGCAGGTGAACGAGGGCCGGATCGGCGGGATCGCGGACATCCGCGACGAGAGCGACCGGGAGGGCATGCGGGTGGTGGTGGAGCTGCGCCGGGACGCGGACACCGGCCGCGTGCTGGAGGACCTGCACCGGCGCACGGCGCTGCAGAGCAACTTCGGCGCCATCCTGCTGGCCCTGGTGGACGGCCAGCCCCGCCAGCTGAGCCTGCGGGAACTGCTGGGGCAGTTCCTCGCCTACCGCGAACACACGCTGATCCGCCGCACCAGCCACGCCCTGCGTCGCTGCGAGGACCGGCTGGAGGTGGTGCTGGGCCTGATCCGCGCCCTCGACGACCTGCCGAAGGTGATCGAGATGATCACCGCGGCGGCCGACGCCGCTTCCGCCAGGGCCAGCCTGCAGGTGCAGCTCGACCTCAGCGAGCGGCAGGCCGATGCCGTCCTGGCGATGCCGCTGCGGCGCCTGACGGCCCTGGAGCAGGAGAGTCTGCGCAAGGAGGCGGAGGATCTTCGCCAGGAACGGGCCCGCCTCCGGCACCTGCTGGACGACCGGGAGGCCCTGCTGGAGGCGATGGTGGCGGAGTTCCGCGCCCTCAAGAAGCGCTACGCCACGCCGCGTCGCACCCGTCTGGAGGAGGGGGGCGACGAGCTTCCGGCACAGCGGGCCTCCATGGCGCGGCCGAACGCCGAGGAGCAGCGCCGCCAGGCCTTCGCCGCCCTGGCCGGCGACAGCCGTCTGCTGATCCAGGCGGACGGCCAGGTGCGGATCGCCAGCCCCCAGCACCTGGGCCGGCTGCACCTCGAGGAGCCGGTGGACCTGGGCGAGCATCCGCCGCCGGCCCGCCTGATTCTGGCGACTGCGCTCCAGCCCTCCGTGCTCGCCTTCACCACCGCCGGCCGGGTGGCGCTGCTGCGCTGGGAATTCGCCGGGCAGCAGGCCGGCCCCCTCGAGCGGTTCCTGCCGGACAGCCTCGAGGGGGAGGAGGTGGTGCAGGTGCTGCCCCTGCCAGGCCAGGGCAGCCTCGGGCTGCTGAGCACCGACGGCCGGTTCAAGCGTCTGCCGGTCGAGGAATTCCTCGACCTCTCCGGCCGCGCCGCCAGCGTGCTCAAGCTGAAGGAAGGGGTGCGGCTGCAGCGGGTGGTGCCCTGCCGGGAGGGGGAGGATCTGGTGGTGGCCAGCAGCACCGGGCGTCTGCTGCGGCTCCTGGTGAACGAAGCCAACCTGCCGGTGATGGGGCGGAACGCCCAGGGGCCGATGCTCATGCGCCTGCTGCCCGGCGAGGCGGTGGTGGGGGCGGCCTGCCCCGGGGAGGAGGGCACGGTGGTGCTGGCCAGCCGGCGCGGAAGGATCAAACGGCTGCGGGTGGAGGACCTGCGCCGCTGTGAGCGGGGGGACCTGGGCCAGATCGGCATGCGCTTCCTGCAGAGGGACGACCGGCTCGTCGACCTGACGGGTGGGGTGGCCGAGGAGGGCTCCCTCCTCGGCGTCCTGCTCGAGGAAGGACGGCAGAGCCTGCGGCTGCGCATCGCCGCTCTCGCCCCGGAGGAGGCCACCGGCGCGGGGCAGGACCTCTCCCTGCCTTCCACGGCGACGGTTCGGGAACTGGTGCCCCTGCTGCGGGCATGAGCCGGCGGACCGGCGCCGCGGCCCTCGCCCTCGGGCTGGCCGTGGCCACGGCGCCGTGGGGACCCCGCGGCCACGGCGCCGCGGCCGCCTCCCCCATCCCCCTGGCGGACCCTGCGGGCCAGACATTGCTGATGTCGAGTGGAACGCGGGCCGATTACGGAGCGCTCGGCCAGGTGTTCCTCACCCAGGCGAACCTGGCCTACTGCGGGGTGGCGAGCGCGGTGATGGTGCTCAACAGCCTCGCCGTGCCGGCCCCGGCCGTGCCCGGCTATGGCCCCTACCGCTTCTGGACCCAGGAGAACCTCTTCGCCTCGGCCGCCGCGCGGGCGGTGATCCCTCCGGAAACGGTGGCCCGCCAGGGGATGACCCTGCAGGAACTGGCGGGGCTGATGCGCAGCCACGGGGTGACGGCGGCGGCGATCCATGGCGACCGGCTCGACCTGGCCGGGTTCCGGGCGCTGCTGCGACGCAGCCTCGCCGATCCCGGTGACCGGCTCCTGGTGAACTACCACCGCTCGGCGGTGGGGCAGGAGGGAGGCGGCCACATCTCCCCCCTCGCGGCGTACCACGGGCAGAGCGACCGGGTCCTGATCCTCGATGTGGCCCGCTACCGGTATCCGGCGGTGTGGGTGGAGGTGCCGGAACTGTGGAAAGCGGTGCGCACCCTGGATTCCACCTCCGGCCGGAGCCGCGGCGTGGTGGTGATCAGGGCCGGCGCCGCGGCGGAGGCCCGGCACCACGGCGCACCTCCTCGAGCCAGCTCTCGATCCGGCCGCTGAAGGCCTCCGCCGAGTGGTGCCGCTCCGCCCAGCGGCGGCAGCCGGCGCGGTCCAGGGTCCGGGCCCGCAGGGCGGCGGCCGCCAGCGCCTCGGGGTCGTCGGGGGGGGACAGGGCACCATTGCGCCCCTCGCACACC
The DNA here is from genome assembly GCA_964628165.1 of uncultured Cyanobium sp. Taxonomy (GTDB): domain Bacteria; phylum Cyanobacteriota; class Cyanobacteriia; order PCC-6307; family Cyanobiaceae; genus Cyanobium. Next base: position 2,241 of record CAZVPB010000092.1, on the reverse strand, counting down.
AGCTCGCCGGGGCCGCCTCGGGCGTAGGCGGCGACTGGCACGCCGCAGGCCATCGCCTCCACCACCACGTTGCCGAAGGCCTCGTTCCACTTCGGCGTGTTGAGGAAGACGGCACAGCGACCCAGTTCGGCCTGGAACGCGCCGGTGGGAAGAAAGCCCCGCCATTCGATCGTGCCCGCCGGCACGGCGGCCTCCACCGCCGCGGCGTAGGCCTCGTTCTGCCGCACGCCCCAGACCCGCAGCGGCATGCCCAGCCGAACCGCCACGGCCACGGCATCCTCGAGCCCCTTCTCCGGGGTGATGCGGCCGGCCCAGCCGAGCACCGGCTCCGGTTCCGCCACGAAGCGGTAGCGATCGAGGGCGAAGCCGTTCCCCACCAGACGGGGGGGCGCCGGGAGCCGGAAATCGGCCGCCTGGGCGGCGGTGTGGAACGCCAGGCGGTCCGGACACCAGCGGGCCACCGCTTCGATCACCTCGTCCATCGCCGTCGCCACCGAACCCATGCTCACCAGGTGGCAGAGGGGCGGCGCGCACCAGCGGGTGAGCCAGAAGGGCAGCCAGTCGTAGGCGAGGTTGAGGATCAGGTCGAAGGTGTCGCCGCCGGCGAGGGCCTGCTCCCAGAGGCGGGGCAGCAGACCGCCGGCCGGAATGTCGATGGGGGCTTCACGGTCGCGGTGCTGCCAGCTGGGCTGATCCTTCCCCGCCACGGTGAGGAGCGAAGCACCGGCGCAGCCCGAGGGCAGCCGGGACCCCTCCCCCGCCAGCACCGTGACGCCATGGCCCCGCGCCAGCATCCCGGCGACGATCGTCTCGAGGGTGACCTCCACCCCGCCGCCCCGGCCGCTGCCCAGCGCCCCGACCGGCGTGCTCACCACCAGCAGCCGCATCGCCGCCTGACCTCGCTGCGCGGCTCAGCTTGGCGCAGCACCGATGCGGCCTAGGTTGTGCCCCGCCGCGACCACCCCATGCCCCCGTCGCCCCCGGTGGAGGCGAGCATCGGCCGCTTCCTCGAGGACGGCTTCGACCTGCGCCGCCAGCTCGCCGAGTTCCTCGGGATTTCCGCCGCCGAACTGGCGGAGCGCCTGCCGGCCAGCACCGAGTCCCTGGCGGCGCTGCATCCAGGCGCCTTCGACCCGCTGCAGGCGGAGAGTTTCTACGAGGACACCGTGGGCGATGCCCATCTGCTCGAACTGGCCAGCTGGCATCTGGGCAGCGCCGCGTACATCGCCGACACGCTGCGGCTGCAGCAGCGCTTCGCGCGGGGTCAGGTGCTCGACTTCGGCGGCGGCATCGGCACCCACGGCCTGGCCGCGGCGGCGCTGCCGGCGGTGGAGCGGGTGTGGTGCGTGGACCTCAACCCGGAGAACCGCGCCTTCGTGAGCTGGCGGGCGGAGCGGCTGGGGCTCGCCTCCCGCCTCAGCTGCCACCGGGATCTCGAGGATCCGGCGCTGCCGGAGCGCTTCGACACGATCGTGTGCCTCGACGTGCTGGAGCACCTGGCCGATCCGGTGGCCCAGCTGGACACCTTCGCCGACCGCCTGACGGGCGACGGAATCGCGCTGCTCAACTGGTACTTCTTCCAGGGGTTCCACGGCGAATATCCCTTCCATCTCGACGATCCCGCGGTGGTGGAGCGGTTCTTCCGCACCCTGCAGCGGCGGTTCCTGGAGGTGTTCCACCCCTGGCTGATCACCACCCGCGCCTACCGGCGGATGCCGGCGGACCAGGACTAGGGACGGGCCGCCAGGCCGGCCGGCTCGAGCATGAGCTTGCTGGCGCGGACGGACTCGTCCATCTCGATCGGGTACTGGCCGTCGAAGCAGGCGGTGCAGAACAGGCCGTCGTGGGTGGCGGTGGCCGCCAGCATCCCCTCCTTGCTCAGGTAGGCCAGCGAGTCGACACCGAGATGCCTTTCGATCTCGGCGAGGCTCAGGCGCGCGGCGATCAGATGGTCCTGGGTGTCGGTGTCGATGCCGTAGAAGCACGGGTGGGTGACCGGCGGGGAACTGATGCGCATGTGCACCTCGGTGGCGCCGGCATCCCGCAGGGCATGGACGAGCTTGCGGCTGGTGGTGCCCCGCACGATCGAGTCGTCGATCACCACCACCCGCTTGCCCGCCAGCACGTCGGGGAGGGGGTTGAGCTTGACCCGGATGCCCGCCTCCCGCATGGCCTGGGTGGGCTGAATGAAGGTGCGCCCCACGTAGCGGTTCTTGATGAGTCCGTCTCCGAAGGGAATGC
>CAZVPB010000091.1:0-9128 GCA_964628165.1 uncultured Cyanobium sp. | reverse complement strand
TCCACCACCTCCAGGTGCATGCCGAGGCTGTCCACCCCCGCCTCCCGCATCCGCCGGTACCAGAGCGGATCCTCGGGGGGCTCGCACTGGGCCTGGATGGGGAGGTCCACCCGGGCCTTCACCGCCGCGGCGGTCTCCGCCATGAGGCGCGCGCCGCGGTCCTCGCTGTTGGGGGTGCCGGTGGTCATCACCAGCTGCCGCACGCCGTCGAGACGCACCGCCGCCTCCGCCACCTCCGCCACCTGCTCCGGCGTCTTGCGCACCAGGGTGCGGCCGTCCTCGAGGGACTGCTCGATGGCGCAGAACTGGCACGAAGTGCTGCGGTCGCGGAAGCGGATGCAGGTCTGCAGCAGGGTGGTGGCGAGCACGTCGCGGCCGTGCAGCAGGGCGATCGCGCGGTAGGGGATGCCGTCGGCGGTGCTCAGGCCGTAGAAGGCCGGTTCGCCGGGCAGCTGCACCGGCCGCGCCTCCGGGTCCTCCCCGGCGGCGAGGGTCACGCGGCCGTCGTCGCCGGCGTCCAGCCGGTAGGGGGAACGCTGCGAGAGGGCGTTGTAGACGGGCACCATCACGGTGGCCCCGTCGATGGTGAGGGCGCGGTGGTCGGAGGGGCCGGCGCCGCCGCGGCGGCCCCGGTTGCCGGCGAGGGCCGGATCCACCACCCCGTTCACCTGCAGTTCGGTGACCAGCCTGCCCAGTTCAGACATGGCTCACCTCCTGGGGGGCGGCCGCGGACGCCGGCGGGGCTTCGGCGGCCGCCTCCGGCTCCATCACCGGGGCCATGGCGCTCACCTGGGCGGCGGCACCGCGATGGATCCGCAGGCCCAGCAGGTCGGGGCGGCTGTAGTGGCCCACGCTGTCCATCATCCGTTTGCGCTTGGTGATCAGGCCCGGGTCCAGCTCCGCGATCGCCAGTCCCTCCCCCTCCGGCAGCGGCCCGGCCAGATAGCGGCCCTCGGGGCTGATCACGGCCGTGTGGCAGCCCCCCTCGAAGGCCCGGTGCAGCGAGGCGTCGGGCGTGATGGCGGCGTGATCGGCGGGATCGAGCCAGGCGGTGGAACACACCACGAAGCAGCCCGCCTCGAGGGCGTGGTGCCGCATGGTCACGGCGGTCTGCTCGGTGAAGATCGGGCCCACCAGGGACCCCGGGAACTGGGCGCAGTGGATCTCCTCCCCCTCCGCCATGAGTGCGAAGCGGGCCAGGGGGTTGTAGTGCTCCCAGCAGGCCAGCGCCCCGATCCGGCCGAGGGCGGTCGGCACCGTCCGCAGGCCGGCGCCGTCCCCCTGCCCCCACACCATCCGCTCGTGGTAGGTGGGGGTGATCTTGCGGCGCCGCAGCCGGATCTCACCCTCGGCGTCGATCAGCAGCTGGGTGTTGTAGAGACTCCCCCCATCCCGTTCGTTCACCCCCAGCAGCACGTGCATGCCGTGCTGCCGGGCCGCAGCACAGACGGCCTCGGTGGCCGGGCCAGGCACCGTGACCGCCTGCTCGTAGAGGGTGAGATGGGAGCGGCCCATCCGCACCGCCGGCTCCACGAAGGAGAAGTAGGGGTAATAGGGGAGAAAGGTCTCGGGGAAGACCATCAGCTGCACACCCGCGCCGGCACCCTCGGCCATGGCCTCCAGCACGCGGGCCAGGGAGCCCTCGAGGCTGAACAGGACGGGACGGATCTGGGCTGCCGCGACGGTGATGCTGCCGGCCATGGAGACGGGAATGGGAACAGGAAGGAGGGCGCGATTCAGAGGGTCCAGGTATCGAGGATGAAGGCCCCCTCCTTGCGATGCATGAGCACGATGTCGAGCACATCGAGGGGGTTGATCGGCCGGATCCCCGGCATCAGCGCCCCTTCCCCATGGCCGTAGAGAGCCTGCAGGGCGAAGCGGCAGGCGTAGACCTTGCCGCCCTGGTCCATGAACTTCTGAAGCCGGGCATTGAAGTTGAGATGGCCGTCGAAGGCGGCATCGCCGAGCTTGGGGAAACCCCTCTGCACCCCGAGGGTGACGCCGGGGCCGTAGAGAAGGATGGAGGTCTCGAAGCCCTTGGTGATCAGCCGGCTGGCCTGCAGCAGATTGACGAGGCCGATCGAACCCTCGAAGGCGACGGTATGGAAGGTGACCAGGGCCTTCTCGCCGGGTTCCGCCTTGACATCGGGGAACACCTTCTCCTCGTAATCCACGAGGAATTCACCAGCCTGATGCGCAGGGCGGGAGACGGAGGGCATGAAGCGATTCCTTGCGAAGAAGCATGAAGCTTCACGCCACTGACCGCATTCCCTTTGTCGTCGATGCGACAGAAGCCCCTCCAATCGCCGGATGCCGCGGAACGCCTCCGGTGTCCATGACTACCGAGTCGAAGACGGAGTCCGCATGACAGTGGGGCGATGCATCCCACTCCCTGCCGATGACCCGTTCCCGCCGCGACCGTCCGGTGGTGGTGATCGGCGCCGGCCAGGCCGGCCTCTCGGTCGCCCACGCCCTCCAGAAGCGGGGCATCCGGCCGCTGGTGCTCGAGCGGCACTGGGTGGGCTACGCCTGGGATCAGCAGCGCTGGGATTCCTTCTGCCTGGTCACCCCCAACTGGCAGTGCCGCCTTCCCGACTTTCCCTATGACGGGCCCGAACCGCAGGGCTTCATGGCCCGGCCGGAGGTGGTGGACTACGTGAAGCGGTTCGCCGCCTTCGTCGCCGCGGACGTGCGGGAGGGGGTGCGGGTCGACCGCCTGCGGCAGGACGGCGCCGGATACCGCCTCACCACCAGCGAGGGGGAACTGGAGGCGGAGCAGGTGATCGTGGCCACGGGCGGCCACCACCGGCCGCGCCGGCACCCCGAGGCGGTGTGCCTCCCGGAAGGGGTGCTGCAGCTGGATGCGCGGGACTACCGGAACCCCGACTCCCTCCCCGCCGGGCCCGTGCTCGTGGTGGGCAGCGGCCAGTCCGGCTGCCAGATCGCCGAAGACCTGTTCCTGGCCGGCCGGGAGGTGCACCTCAGCGTGGGCTCTGCGCCCCGTTCGCCGCGGCGCTACCGGGGACTCGACGTGGTCGACTGGCTGGACCGCATGGGGTACTACTCCATGCCGATCGGCGAGCACGACGACCCGCGGGCCGTGCGATCCAAGACCAACCACTACCTCACCGGGAGGGACGGCGGCCGGGAGATCGATCTGCGGGAGCGGGCCCGGCAGGGGATGCATCTCCACGGCCGGCTCCTTTCCCTCTCCGCCGACCGCATCCACTTCGGCGATGACCTGGGGGCCAGCCTCGACCATGCCGATGCGGTGTACTGCCGGATCCGCGGGCAGATCGACCAGTGGATCGCCCAGCAGGGCATCGACGCCCCCCAGGAGCCCCCCTACACCCCCTGCTGGCAGCCGCCACCGGGTGAGGATCCGGGCCTCGACGTGGACCGCGGCGATGTGGCGGCGGTGATCTGGTCGATGGGATACCGCAGCGACTTCAGCTGGATCGACGTGCCGGTGTTCGACGGTTCCGGCCAGCCGGCCCACGACCGCGGGGTCACCTCCAGTCCGGGCCTCTATTTCATCGGCCTGCCCTGGCTTCACACCTGGGGGTCGGGCCGGTTCTGCGGGGTCGCCGACGACGCCGAGCACCTGGCCGCCCTGGTGGCCCGGCGGATCGAGCGGCGGGAGGCCAGCCAGGAGCGGGTGGAGTGCACGGCGCTGCTCGGCTCGTGATGCACCGCTTGGGCGACACCAACGCGGAAGGCTTCCGCAACTGATGCCCCGTTCGCCACGGGGCGCTCGGCCGGCCCGAGCAGCGCGGCGATCATCCCGCGGGGCGGGGGGCTGGCTGAGTGTTCCCGCGGGTCTCGGATTGATCCTCGGCCTGCTGGCCCTCGACCACTGGATCTTCACCGGTTGGTTCGGACTCTCCCATCTGCGCTGGTATCTCTCGATCGGCGCCGGCGTCGGCCTGGTGACCTCCGTCGCGGCCATGGCCTGGGGAGACATGGACCGCCATGTCGGGTTGATCACAGCCCACCCCCTCGGATATCTCGGAGCCTGCCTGCAACTGGTGGGACTGCCCCTCTACGCCCTGGGCACCCAGCTGCGCAGCCCGGGAGACGCTTCCCCCAGGGCCTCCTCCATCGATGGCCTCCTCGCCATCCCTCTGGTGGTGATCCTGGTCGCGGGGATGCTGCTGTGGCTGGTGGTGATCGCGCCACCGCAGTACTTCGTCTATCTGCTGTGCGGTGCCCCCGCCCGGGTGCTGCGGCGTTCGGAGCGACACCCGATCGCCCGGCTGCAGGGATCCAGGCTTGCCGTCGACGAGATCGGCAGGGGCGTGCAGATCCCCGAGGGCTGGTGGAACATCGGCATCGGCGAGAAACCCGTATCGGTCACCAACCTCTTCGCCTCCCTGGTGCTGCTGGCGGTGCGACCCCTGGCGGGCTGATCGCCCTCCCGCACCGTTCATGACTTCCCGGCGCGGGAGGTGAGGCCGTTCATCACCACCAGCACCAGGCCGACGCCGGTGAACACGAGGCCCCGCACCACCAGGTCGGCCTGCCGCATGTCGACGCTCACCAGACGCAGCAGGCACAGCCCCATCAGGGCGAGGGCACCGATCCGCAGGGGGCGGTCCCGGAATCCGACGCCGAGGCCGAAGAGGATCAGCGCCTCGATCGACCAGGTGAGGGTGAGCCAGATCGCCGTGGAATGGCGGGCCATCAGCAGCGTCACCCCCAGGCTGAGGGGAGCCGCCATCCAGCGGTGGGGATGCCGGCCCACCCGGCTGGCGAGATCCCGCAGCCAGCGTGTGCCGGTGGGGGGAGCCTCGCCGCCCTCCGGCTCCGGGTGGGCGGCGGCGGTGAAGGGAAAGCGGGTGCAGGCCACCACCAGGCTTCCCACCGCCAGGGCCATCGGCAGGTTCGCCGCGGTGGAGATCCCCACCAGCGCCAGCAGCCCCGCCCAGAAGGCGATCAGCCCGTGGCCCCTGGCACGGGGCCAGGACCCGGCCAGCTGCGGCTGCCACAGCAGGACCGCCAGCCCGCTCAGTCCCATGGCGGCGCCCCAGTCCGGCAGCCAGCGCAGCAGGCTGACCACCGCGGCCACCAGCGCCAGTTCCCCGGCATAACGCCGCGGCGACTCCCAGAGGGGGCGGCCCGCCAGGGGCACCCTGCCCCCCAGCAGCCTCCAGGCTGCCAGGGCGGCCACGGCGGTGCCATCCACCCCCAGCTGCAGCCGTCCATCGCCGGCCGCACCGCCCGCGAAGAGCCGCTCCAGCACAAAGAGCGCCAAGGCCCCATACGCCATCGCCAGCACCACCGTCGTCTCCCCCCGCCGCCCCGCCTGGGCCCAGCGGCAGGCCAGGGCCACGCCGAGGCCCGCCAGCAGGATCCACCCCAGCGGAGCCGTCCAGAGCAGCCCCACGGGCAGGGCGTCCTGCCCCAGGACCACGGCCCGGAAGAGGGTCAGACCGCAGAGCAGCAGTCCGGCGGTGCGGCCTCCCCGCAGGGAAGCGCTCAGGCCGGCGCTGCTGATCGCCATGACCCCGCCCAGCAGGAACACCGGCAGCAGCCGCTCGCCGATCAGGCCCAGCGAGAGGGTCTGCCCGGCGGTGGCGAGCAGCTGCACCACCCCCACCGTGGTGCCGACGGCGAGGGGAGCTTCATGGAACCGCTCCTGCCGCCGGGGCCAGCGCCGCAGGCCGAGCGCGGGGGCGAGAGCCGCCAGGAGTGCCCAGGTCCTCGCACCCCCCGGCTCCATAGCTGCGGTCAGCGCGGCGGGCCGCAGCAGGGCCGCCGCGACCGCCTGGGCGCCGGGGATCAGGCGCACGGCCGTGGCGCAGCGCATCGGCTCCAGCAACCGTTGCTGGAGCAGGGCCGCCGCCAGCACGAAGAGCGGCATGGCGAGGGCGACCTCTCCGTGCCGGGCGACCAGCACGAGCAGCAGCGCCCCGTCCATCAGCAGCAGGCTGACGCCGGCCACCCCGGCCCGGAGGGCGTCCCGGTCCCGGATGGCATCCTGCAGGAAGACCACACCGATCAGCACCAGGGTCAGCGGCAGCACGCCGGCGGAGCTGATCTCGGCCCGCAGGGCCAGCGGGGCGGCCATCGACAGCAGAAGAGCCGCCAGCCAGTGGATCCGGGCCAGCCGGTCGGCGTTGCCCCGCCGGCGGCGGTCGAGCCAGAGCGCGGTTGCCGCCACGGCGGCGACAGCGAAGGCGAGAGCCCGGAGAACGCTGGCCACCGGGCAGGCGATCCACACCACCATCAGCCCTGCCCAGGCACAGGCCGCCCCGGCCACATCCCAGAGGGCCGGCTCCGGGGGGGCCCGCCGGCGGCCCCGGGCCAGCACGAATCCGACCACCGCGGAGGTGGTCCAGGCGGGCGCGGCGACGCCGCTCCGCTGGGCGATCCAGAGCTGAAGGAGCAGAAAGGCGACGGTGACCACGAAGCGGGCGGGTGCCGATCGACCGGCACGCCCCCCCAGGCCAAGGGCGGCGATGACCGCGGCCAGCACACTCGCCTCGGCGGAGGGCGCCGCCAGGGGGAGGGGCAGCAGGCTGATCACCACATGCCCACCGGCCAACCAGGGGGAAGCGGCGCTCCCGGCCACCGCCAGGTTCAGCGCCACCGCGGCGGTGAGCAGAGCCAGCGACCGGAAGGGATCGCTGATCCACTGGAGTCCCAGGCCGGGCAGCGCCGAGGCGCCGGCACAGCCGAACATCACCAGGGCCGCCGCGCCGCTGCTCAGCCAGCGCGAGAGCGGCCGGAGACGGTGGGCCGGGGGCAACAGCAGCCTCGGAAGGGCCATGGCCCCGCTGATCACGAGCAAGAGGGAAAAACGCTGAAACGGCTCCAGCCGGATCGCCACGCTCACCGTGAGGAAGGCCAGGCCGGAAACCAGCGCCAGCACGCCGAGCCAGCCGGTCCAGTTCTCGAGCAGCTGCCGTTCCAGCAGGCGCCAGTGGCGGGAACGTCCCGAGGCCCTGGAAGGGTGCCGGCGGCGGGGAGGCGGCTCTGGGGTGGTGTCTCGTGGAGGGGGCGCGGAACTCCCCAGGGAGACCTCCGGGACCGGGGCGGAGGGCTGCTCAGGAGACCCGTCCGCGGCATCCGGAGAAGGCGGCGGGGTTGGTGGCGCGGGGGGCTCCAGGCGGTCGACGCGCTCCTGGAGCCTCCGCAGTTGCTCCTCCATCCGGGTCTGACGGATCAGGAGGAACAGCAGGGCCACCCCCGCGGAGCCCAGCAACAGGAAAAGACCGGCCAGGAACACCAGAATCAGAACGCCGGATCCCATCGGCCTGGGGGCGGGGGGAGTTCTCAAGCATGACGGCGAACGTCTGGGGGGGCTCCGATTCCCCTGGGCCTGTTGCTGCAGACCCTGCCCATGTTCTGCGGTCCCGGAGCGTCACGGAAACCCCGAATAGATTTGTGGCGAAAACAGAGGCGCCGGCACAGACGCTTTTCCCATGGCCCTGACCCGTTCCACGTCCGCGTCGTCAACGAGGTCTGCTCTCCCCCGGTTCGAGGGTCTTGTCGTCTTCGGTGACAGCCTTTCGGACACCGGCAATGTGTTCTACGCCACGAGCTTCATCCAGCCCTTCGAAGGTCTGCTGGGGGTGGATGTGCCTCTGGAGCCTGCTCCTCCGTACTTCGACGGCCGTTTCTCCGATGGGCCGGTATGGGTGGACTACCTCTCGGAGCGGCTGGGATTCTCCCTGAAGCAATCCAGCGAGCTCTCCGTCTTCTCGCCATTCCTGCCCATCCCATCGCCGGCCACCCTGACCACCACGGGGCCCGACTTCAGTCCCTACTTCAATGGCGCGACAATCCATCACGACATCAATTTCGCCTTCGGCGGTGCCCGCACCGGCTTCCGGCCACCCCTCGATCTCACCAATCTCGACGACCCCTCGAGCCTGATTCCAGGCCTTCTCGATCAGGTCGCCTGGTTCCTCGCCGACCGGTTCCTCTACGGCACCCCTCCCGACCCTGAATCGCTCCACGTCGTGTGGGCCGGGCCGAATGACTACTGGGGCAACCCGGATCCCGATCCCGAGGCCGCCGTCGGCAACATCCGTCTCGCCATCCTGGGCCTGTACCTGGGGGGAGCGAGGCAGTTTCTGGTGCCGAACCTGCCGGATCTCTCCCTCACCCCACGGGGACTCGAGGCGAGTGGGGAAGAGGCGCAGAACCTGCGGCAGGCCAGTCTCGAGCACAACTCCCTGCTGGCGGTGGCCATCGAGGAGCTCAGCGCCTGGCTCCCGGGTGCGCAGATCCACCCGATGGACGTGTACGGCAACTATCTGGATCTGCTGGCGAATCCGACCGCTTTCGGTTTCACCAACGTGACCCAGGCCTGCTTCGACGAGGAGAGCGGCATGGTCTGCACCGATGCCGGCACCTCCCTTTCCTGGGACTCGATTCACCCCACCACCAAGGCCCATGAGCAGCTCTCCTTTCTGGCCCTGGAGGCACTCGGCTACGGCAGCGGCGATGTCACCAGCCCGTGGGCCAGCATCGATCTTTCCCCCATCGAGCGGGCAGGGGAGACCGAAGCCAGCCTCACGGTGCGTTTTCGTGACGACTTCGGCCTGGACCGGGTCCTCCTCGACGATGCCGATCTACGCATCGACGGCCCGCGGGGGTTCTCACGGTTCGCCACCCTCACCGCAGTCGAAGGGAACGATCCCGCCGACCTGCAGGCGACCTACACCCTCGAGGCTCCCTCGATCTTCTGGAATCTCGAAGACGCAGGAACCTACACCGTGAACCTGCTGCCGGGCAGTGTGGCGGACCGGGCCGGCAATGCCGTGGCCGAAGCCGTTCTCGGCAGCTTCGAAGTGACGATCCAGGGGAGGACCATCGAGGGCGGCGAAGGGAACGATGACCGCAGCGGCCGCCGGGGGGACGACCTCCTGCGGCTCGGCCCCGGCGATGACATCGGGCGAGGACGCTCCGGCAATGACGGCCTCGACGGCGGAGCGGGCCGTGACCGCCTGTTCGGCAATCGCGGCGATGACTGGCTCTTCGGTGGCGCCGACGCCGACGTGCTGACCGGCGGGAGGGGGGCGGACCGGTTTGGGTTCCGCTCCGCCGACGAGTCCGGGCTCGGCAGCCTGGACCGGATCCTCGACTTCGATGCGACGGAGGGGGACCGCCTCTGGGTG
>CAZVPB010000090.1:0-9150 GCA_964628165.1 uncultured Cyanobium sp. | reverse complement strand
TCGCGGCCTCGTTGAGCAGGTTGGCCAGGTCGGCGCCGGTGAAGCCGGGGGTGCGGCGGGCGATCGCCTCGAGCGACACGTTCTCGGCCAGTTTCTTGTTCCGGCTGTGCACCTTGAGGATCGAGAGGCGGCCGCGGATGTCGGGGGCATCCACCATCACCTGGCGGTCGAAGCGGCCGGGTCGCATGAGCGCCGAATCGAGCACGTCGGGGCGGTTGGTGGCCGCGATGATGATGATTCCACTGTTGCCCTCGAAGCCATCCATCTCGGTGAGGAGCTGGTTGAGGGTCTGCTCACGCTCGTCATTGCCGCCGCCGATGCCGGCGCCCCTCTGGCGGCCGACGGCATCGATCTCGTCGATGAAGATCAGGCAGGGGCTGTTCTCCTTGGCGCGCTTGAACAGGTCACGCACCCGGCTGGCCCCCACCCCCACGAACATCTCCACGAACTCGGAGCCGGAGAGGGAGAAGAAGGGCACGCCGGCCTCTCCGGCGATCGCCTTGGCAAGGAGGGTCTTGCCGGTGCCAGGAGGGCCCACCAGCAGCACGCCCTTCGGAATCCTCGCGCCGACCGAGGTGAAACGCTCCGGGGTCTTCAGGAAGGTGACCACTTCCTGCAGATCCTGCTTCGCCTCCTCCACCCCGGCGACGTCGTCGAACTTCACCCCCGTCTCGGCCTCCATCAGGAAGCGGGCCTTGGTGCGGCCGAACTGCATGGCCTGGCCCGGGCCGCCGGGCATGCCGGAGGATCGCCGGGCGAGAAAGATGAGAGAGCCGATCAGCAGCAGCGGAAACAGGAGGTTCCCGAGGAAACCGAGGGCCGGAGGTGCGCTGCGGGGGGGATGGATGTCGAAGCTGATGCCCTCCTGCTTGAGCCGGTTGATCAGCTCAGGGGCCAGACCGGGAAGATCGACCCGGAGCCGCTGCACCCGGTTGTCGAGCTCGGGATCGACCGCCTCCACCACCGCTGACCGTCCACCGTCGTAGACATCCACGGCGGTGACGCGTCCCGCTTCGACGTAGTCGAGGAACCTGCCATAGCTCATCCGGGCGATCGCGGTGTTGCCTGCGGAGGGGCCGGTGCCGGCGGGAGCCATGCGCCCGCCGCTCCCCAGCAGCTGCCAGCCGAAGAAGAGGGCCACCGCCAGGGGCAGAAGCCAGAGAGCGATCAGGCGCCAGCGCGGGTTCATGGAGAGACCAATTTTGAACAATTGTAAAGGCGTTGAGAGTCCGACAGGCCTCCGACGCCGCTCTCGCCAAGGTAGGCGCCTCGCGGCAGGACAAGGGCCGGGGGGAACCGCTCAGCCCGCCTGGACCCACCAGGGGACCGACTCTCCCGAATCCAAGGCGACTTCACCCGGGTCAGCGCCGCGCTCGAGCTGAAGATCCGCGGCCCTGCAGGCTTCGATCAGTTCCGCACCGCCGAGACCATGGCTCCAGATCTCCAGTTCGCTCTCGGGCGGACAGGCGAAGAGGAGCATCTCGAAGGGAAACACCACACGCTCGAGGAAGAACTGACGCGGGCCGCAGCAGCGGACGATCACCATCCGGTCCGAGCCGTTGCGGTAGGCGCAGTCGATCTGCTCCTTTCCGCTGGGCTCGAGGGTGGGCTGCGGGTACCGTTCCAATCTCACAGAGTGACGCCGTGGGAACCATGAAGCCACCTCCGGCGGTGAGGCTTTGGTGACGATCGTGACCCTTTGTCGTTTTTCATGATTTCTTCCCTTTTCCACGGGGAGCAGCCAAGGCCGTGCCTGGCCTGGGCCTGGTGAGGGGTCAGAGGCTCCTGAGGGCCACGATCGGATCGAGCCCCGCGGCGCGCCGGGCGGGAACGACGCCGAAGAACAGTCCGATCGAGCCGGACAGCAGCACCGTGACCAGCACCGTCCCGGCTCCCACCGTGGCCGGCAGCGGGGTGACGGCGGCCACCAGGGCAATGGTGCCCAGCCCCGCGGCGCTGCCGATCACGCCCCCCAGGCTGGCGAGGATCAGCGATTCCACCAGGAACTGCTGCAGCACATCGCCGCGGCGCGCCCCGAGCGCTTTCCGCAACCCGATCTCCTCGGTGCGTTCGCTCACCGACACCAGCATGATGTTCATGATCCCGATGCCTCCCACCAGCAGCGACACCGCGCCGATCGCCCCCAGCATCAGGGTGAGTCCGCCGGTGATCGTGCCCACGATCGTGAGGGCGTCCTGCTGGGAGCGCACCACGAAATCGTTCTCCCTGAGGATGCGGTGCCGCTGGCGGAGCAGGTTCGTGATCTGGAACTCGGCGGCGCCGACGCTGCCCTCGTCCCGCGCCTCCACGCTGATGAAGCTGAGGCTCACTCCGTAGGTGGGATCACGCCCGCTCAGACGGCTCACCATGGTGGAGAGCGGGATGTAGGCGTTCTCGTCCTGATTGGCGCCGAAGACGGCCCCCTTGGGTTCGAGCACGCCGATCACCTCGAACGAGCTGGCGCCGACCCGCAGGCTCCTGCCGATCACTTCGCCGGTGAGCCCCAGCTTCCCCACCAGATCCGGGCCGATCACCACGACGCTGCGGGCGGAGGCCTCGTCGCCGGCGGTGATGAACCTTCCCTTGGCCACCTCGAAGCGCCGCACCGCGGGGAATTCCGGCGTGACGCCGAGCACGTTCGCCGTCACGCTCTGACCGCCGGACTGCACCACCTCGCTGCGGGAGATCTGCGGGGCGACGCGGCGGACGCTCGGCACCTGCTCGGCGATGGCCCTGGCGTCCTCGAGCACGAGCGTCTTGGGGAGCTCGATCCCCTGCCGGCGGGTGTCGTTCGTGCCGGGAACGACGAACAGGACGTTGGCGCCGAGGGTGCTGAGCTGGCTCTCCGCCAGGTTCTGGGCGCCCCTGCCCACCCCCACCAGGGTGATCACCGAGGCGTTGCCGATCACGATGCCCAGCATCGTCAGCAGGCTGCGCAGGCGGTGGGCCCGAAGGGTCTCCACGGCCATCGCCAGGGTTTCGCCGGGGCGAAGACGGGAACGGATCAGCCGATCTCCTCAGCGTGGCTGCGGGCACCGCGGTGCACGACACCCTCGTGGATCTCGAGGGTAACAATTTCTCCCTGGCGCAGGTCCATCGTGGCGTTGGCGACGCCCACGATCACGGGGATGCCGAGCCGTTCGGCGATCACCGCGGCGTGGCTCTGAGCTCCCTCCTCCTCCGTGATCACCCCCCGGGCCTTGCGGATCGCCTCGAGGTAGGCGGCGCTGGTCTCGCGCACCACCAGGATCTCGCCCATCTCGAGCCGGGCCGCCTCCTCGGGGCTGGCGGCGAGACGCACCTTGCCGCTCACCGAGCCGGTGCCGATGCCCAGGCCCCTTCCCAGCACCGCCGAGACGATGCCCACCTTCACCAGATCGGTGGAGCCGCTCACCCCCGAGAGGGTGCCGGCCGTCTGGACCACCAGATCCCCCTCCCGCAGAAGGCCCTGCTGCTGGGCCACCCCCATGGCCAGGCTGAAGGTGCTGGAGGTGCTCGACTGCTCGCCGATGAGCAGAGGACGCACGCCCCACACCAGCTGCAGCTGCCGGGCCACCCGCACCTCGCTGGTGATCGCCAGGATCGGGGTGCTGGGCCGGAACTTGCTCACGTTGCGGGCGGTCGATCCGGTCTTGGTGAGGGGCAGGATCGCCGCCGCGTTGAGCTGGCGGGCAATGCTGCTCACCGCCTGGGAGATGGCGTTGGGAATCGTGGTGGCCATGTGGCTGTCGAGCACCCGGTGGGGATAGTCCCGCTCGATCCGCCGCGCGATCCGCGCCATGGTGGCCACCGCCTCCACGGGGAAGTCCCCCACCGCCGTCTCGTTGGAGAGCATCACCGCATCGGTGCCATCGAGGATGGCGTTCGCCACGTCGCTGACCTCTGCCCGGGTGGGACGCGGGCTGGAGGCCATCGAGTCGAGCATCTGGGTGGCGGTGATGATCGGGATGCCGAGGCTGTTGGCCTTGCGGATCAGCTCCTTCTGGAGCAGCGGCACCTCCTCGGCCGGCATCTCCACGCCGAGGTCGCCGCGGGCGACCATGACCCCGTCGCAGAGGGGCAGGATCGCGTCGATCGCATCGATCGCCTCGAACTTCTCGATCTTCGCCACCACCGGCGTGTGGAACCCGTGGCTGCGGATCAGCTCGCGGATCTCCTGCAGATCGGAGGGGTTCCGCACGAAGCTGAGGGCCACCCAGTCGACCCCCTGCTGCAGACCGAAGGCCAGGTCCCGCCGGTCCTTGGGGGTGAGCGCCCGGATCGAGAGCTGCACGTCGGGGAAGTTCACCCCCTTGTTGTTGGAGAGGACCCCGCCGACGGTGACGCGGCAGTGAAGACTCTGGTCAGGGGGGTCCACCC
The DNA here is from genome assembly GCA_964628165.1 of uncultured Cyanobium sp. Taxonomy (GTDB): domain Bacteria; phylum Cyanobacteriota; class Cyanobacteriia; order PCC-6307; family Cyanobiaceae; genus Cyanobium. Next base: position 4,791 of record CAZVPB010000090.1, on the reverse strand, counting down.
GCTCCACCAGCATCTCCACGCGGCCGTCGTCGAGCAGGATGCGGCTGCCGGCGGTCACCTCCTCCGCCAGGTTCTCGTAGGTGACGGTGGCCACCGTCTGGTTGCAGCTCACCGGCCGTGAGGTGAGGGTGAAGGTGTCGCCCCGGGCCAGGGTGATGGGACCCGCCTCGAAGCGGCCCAGCCTGATCTTCGGCCCCTGCAGGTCCTGCAGGATGCCGATGTGAACCCCCATCTCATGGGCCACCTGGCGGATGGTGGCGATGCGGCGGGCATGCTCGGCGTGTTCGCCGTGGGAGAAGTTGAGGCGGAAGGTGGTGGCGCCGGCGTCGATGAGCTGGCGAAGGGTTTCGGGGGCCTCGGTGGCGGGACCGATCGTGGCCACGATCTTGGTGCGGCGCATGGGATCGTGCTGGCCCATCGAACCCGGGAATGGATCGCGGAAACTACCATCCGGGTCCCGCCCCACCGGCTCGCGATGGACCTGCAGACCTACCAGGAGCGCTCCCGGGCGACGGCCCGGTATCCCGGTGCCGGGGGCAATCCCCTCTACCCCACCCTCGGTCTCTGCGGCGAGGCCGGGGAGGTGGCCGAGAAGGTGAAGAAGGTGCTGCGGGACCGGCAGGGCCGCTTCGGAGCGGAGGCGGTGGAGGCGATCGGGCTGGAACTGGGTGACGTGCTCTGGTACGTGGCCCAGCTGGCCACCGAACTCGGCCTCCGCCTCGAGGACGTGGCGGCGGCGAATCTCGCGAAGCTGTCCAGCCGGGCCGAGCGGGGAGTGCTCGCCGGTGACGGCGACCGCCGCTGAGGAGGGCACGGCATGACTCTCCCCCCTGGCCGCACCGCTCCCTGGACCGTGGCGCTCCTGGCCCTGGCGATGGTCCTGCTGGGGCTGCTGACCCCGGCTCCTGCCGCCGCCGCTGCCCTCGAGCTCAGCGAGGTCACCATCGCCCCCTGTCCCCAGGACGATCCCGGCAGCCAGCCCGGCGGCTCCCGCTCCAGCGCCGCCTCCTGCTACGCCCTGAGGGGCCTGGTGACCAACCGCGGCTCACGGGCGGTGGTGGACACCGATGTGTTCGCCCTGATCCTCGACGCCGGCGGCGAACCGGTGCTCCCCCACCGGGGGCGGATCGGCTCCCTCGGCGACGTTCCCCCCGGGTCCTCCCGCTTCGCCCTGCGGCTGGCGGTGCCACCGGGCAGCCGGCTTCCTCTGGAGGTGAGAAACGCCAAGGCCCGGGGCTTCGGCGCCCCGGTGCGCAGCCGGGCAGCGGTGGGCCAGGAACGCCTTCCCCTGGAGTTGGCTCTGGAGGAGGAGGGGGGAACGGACGCGCCTCAGTAGGGCAGGCCGGAAGCGAGATAGGCGGCGCTGCTCTGCAGCAGGGTCTGGGCGAACTGCAGGGCGATGAAGGCCAGGATCGCCGAGAGGTCCAGTCCTCCCACCGGCGGGATGATGCCGCGGAAGACGTTCAGATACGGGTCGGTGATGGCGCTGACGCTCGAGAGCACCGGGTTGCTCCAGTCGAGGTTGGGGAACCAGCTGAGGAGCACCCGCACCAGCAGCACGAGCAGGTAGATGCTCAGCGTCCGGGCCAGTACCGCGAGGGCGAGGGCGAGAACGTTCATGGCGGGGGAAAGGTGACGGCGGGCAGCCGCAGCAGGTGCCGGGCCGACTCTATGCAGGCAGCCCGCTCAGGGCGCGGCCTCAGGCCGCCTCCTCGGCGGTCCGCACCGAGAAGGTGCGGTGGAACTTCTCGCTGGGGGTGAGCCAGAAGGAGCGGCCCTCGCTCTGGCGCCGCCGTTCGATGAAGTCGTGGGCGAGCAGTTCCTTGATGTGTTCGTAGGCTCCCGATCCACGCAGATCCACCAGTTCCGACTGGAGGATCCGCTTCCGCAGCGCGATCGTGGCGAGGGTGCGCAGGGCCGCCGTGGAGAGATCCACCGGCAGGAGGCTCTGCACCAGGTCGCCGAGGCTCTCCCGCAGCTGGAGGCTGTAGCGGCTGCCCTCCTGGCGGATCTCGAGGGCCGTGTCCCGGTGGGCGTAGTCCGCCATCAGGGTGATCAGGGCCAGCTCGGCCTCGTCCCTCTCCACGGCGGCGATGCGGGCCAGTTCGCCGAGATCGAGGGGGCGTCCCTTGAGGTAGAGGATCGCCTCGAGCCGGGCAGGCAGCGACAGCGTCGCGGCGGAATCGGGCTGGCTCGACATGGGCGGCTTCCCCGCCGATCTGGCCCGGAAGCTACCGCAGGCTGCCCTGACCCACCAGGCCGCTGCCATCCGGCACACCGCGGCGTTGCTGGCCGAGGAAGAGGCGGTAGGCCGGGTTCTCCGTCTCCTCCCAGTGGGGGTAGGGCAGGTCCCGCAGGAAGGCCCGCCACTCGCCCAGCTCCGCGGGCGGCACCTGAACCCCCACCACGATCCGCCCCACGTCGGCGCCGTGGTTGCGGTAATGGAAGATGCTGATGTTCCAGTTGGGATGCAGCGCCCCCACGAAGGCCATCAGGGCGCCGGGGCGCTCGGGGAACTCGAAGCGGTAGAGCACCTCCTCGCCCTGCTCCAGGGCTTCGCCGGCGCTGGCGGGCAGCCGCCCCCCCACCATGTGGCAGAGGTGGAGCTTGGCCAGCTCGTTGCCGGTGAGGTCGAGGCAGGGAAAGCCGGCGGCCTCGAGTTCGCCGATGAGCCGGGGGATCTCCTGCCTGCCGCTGATCTGCACCCCCACGAAGATGTGGGCCAGGCGCGGATCCGCCAGGCGGTAGCTGAACTCGGTGAGGCTGCGCTGGCCCAGGAGGGCGCAGAACCGGCGCAGGCTGCCGGGCTGCTCGGGGATCTCCACCGCCAGCAGCGCCTCCCGCTCCTCGCCCACCTCCGCCCGTTCCGCCACGAAGAGCAGGCGGTCGAAGTTCATGTTGGCCCCGCAGGCCACCGCCACCAGGGTGTCGCCGCTCAGGCCGCGGGCGGCGACGTCCCGTTTCATGCCCGCCACCGCGAGGGCGCCGGCGGGCTCGAGGATCGAGCGGGTGTCCTCGAACACGTCCTTGATCGCCGCGCAGATCTCGTCGCTGTCCACCGTCACCATGGCGTCCACGTAGCGACGCGCCAGCTCGAAGGTGTGCACCCCCACCTGCCGCACCGCCACGCCATCGGCGAAGAGGCCCACCTGCTCGAGGCGCACCCTCTCCCCCCGGGCCAGCGACCGGGTCATGGCGTCGGCATCGACCGGTTCGACACCGATCACCTCGACGCCGGGCCAGAGGCTCTTCACATAGGCGGCGATGCCGCCGATCAGGCCGCCGCCCCCCACGGCGACGTAGATGGCGCGGGGCGGGCTGGAGCACTGGCGCAGGATCTCGAAGGCGATCGTGCCCTGACCGGCGATCACCTCCGGGTCGTCGAAGGGGTGGATGAAGGTGAGCCCCCTCTCCTGCTCCAGCCGCCGCGCCTCCGCCTGGGCCTCGTCGTAGGTGTCGCCCTGCAGCACCACCTCGGCTCCCCGCGCCGCGACGGAGCGCACCTTCATCTCGGGGGTGGTGACCGGCATCACGATCACCGCCGTGCAGCCCAGGCGCTGGGCGGCGAGGGCCACCCCCTGGGCATGGTTGCCGGCGCTGGCGGCGATCACCCCCCGCGCCAGGGCCTCCCGCGGCAGGCCCACCATCTTGTTGTAGGCACCCCGCAGCTTGAAGCTGAAGACGGGCTGCAGGTCCTCCCGTTTCAGCAGGACGCGGTTCCCGAGCCGGCGGGAGAGGTTGGGGGCCGGATCGAGGGGCGACTCGATCGCCACGTCGTAGACCCGGGCCCGCAGGATCCGCTGCAGGTAGGGACTGGCCGGCGGATCCTGGCCGACCGCGTCGCTGGAGGGGGTGGGGTGAGCCATCGACCGAGTCTCGCAACCGGTGACGCCCGCGGCCGTCGCCGCCGCCCCCCTGAAGGAACGCCGTAGATTGCCGTTCACCGATCCCTGTCGGCCATGCATCTGAGCGAGCTGAGCCATCCCAACCAGCTCCATGGCCTCAGCACCGCCGAACTCGAGGCGATCGCCCGGCAGATCCGCGAGAAGCATCTCGAGGTGGTGTCCACCAGCGGCGGGCACCTCGGCCCCGGTCTGGGGGTGGTGGAACTCACCCTCGCCCTCTACCAGACCCTCGATCTCGACCACGACCGGGTGGTGTGGGACGTGGGGCACCAGGCCTATCCCCACAAGCTGGTGACGGGACGCTGGAACCAGTTCCACACCCTTCGTCAGAAGGGGGGTGTGGCCGGCTACCTGAAGCGCAGCGAGAGCCGTTTCGACCATTTCGGCGCTGGCCACGCCTCCACCAGCATCTCCGCCGCCCTGGGGATGGCCCTGGCCCGTGACCGCCGCGGAGAGTCCTTCAAGTGCGTGGCGGTCATCGGCGACGGTGCCCTCACCGGCGGAATGGCCCTCGAGGCGATCAACCACGCCGGCCATCTGCCCCACACCAACCTGCTGGTGGTGCTGAACGACAACGACATGTCGATCTCGCCGCCGGTGGGGGCCCTCTCCACTTACCTGAACCGGATGCGGCTGAGCCGGCCGGTGCAGTTTCTCTCCGGCAGCGCCGAGGAGGCCGTCAAGCACCTGCCCTTCCTGCACGGCGAGCTGCCCGACGAGCTCAAGAACCTCAAGGAGAGCCTGCGGCGCCTGGCGGTGCCCAAGGTGGGCGCGGTGTTCGAGGAACTGGGCTTCACCTACATGGGGCCCATCGACGGCCACGACATCCCTGCGATGGTGCGCACCTTCCAGGCCGCCCACCGCTGCGAGGGACCGGTGCTGGTCC
>CAZVPB010000089.1:0-9245 GCA_964628165.1 uncultured Cyanobium sp. | reverse complement strand
AGCAGCTGGCAGATGCCCTCCTCGGCATAGATGCGGCAGTCGGCCCCGGAGGAATTGCTGAATTCGAGGGTGAGATGGCCCTCCCAGCTCGCCTCGGCGGGCGTCGTGTTCACGATGATCCCGAGCCGGGCGTAGGTGCTCTTGCCGAGGCAGATCACCGTGATGTTGGAGGGCACGCAGAGCTTCTCCAGGGCCACCCCCAGTCCGTAGGAGTGGGCCGGCAGGATGAAGAAGCGGCCGTCCTCGTCCTCGTGCAGCGGAGCGGGCTCGAGGTTGGCCGGATTGAACCGCTTGGGATTCATCACCGTGCCGGGCACATGCCGGAAGATGAGGAACTCCCTGGCGGAGAGCCGCAGGTCGTAGCCGTAGGAGGAGCACCCGTAGCTCAGCACCGGCCGGGCGGCCGCCTCGGGATCGAGATGGCGCACCAGGGTGGCCTGGAACGGCGTGATCATGCCCGCCGTCGCCTGCTCGTGGATCCAGCGGTCGTTCTTGAGCATGGGGGAGGTCGGGCGCCGTTGTGGAGGGGATTCAGAAGCCGCGCCGCAGCTCGGTGACCTGATCGGCCATCTCCATCAGGTCGGCGGGGATCGAGGGCCCCGTCAGGATCACGTCGAGATGGGCGGGCCGCTCCGCCAGGGTCGCCGCCACCTCCGCCGCCGGCACGTAGCCGAGATCGACCGCCAGCCCCAGCTCGTCGAGCACCAGCAGGTCCACCTCGCCGCCGAGCAGCTGGGCGCGGCTGTGGCTCCAGACCTCCGCCACGGCGTCGCGGGTGGCCTCCGCATCCGCCGCGGCGGGCAGGGCGTCGGCGGGCACGTCCAGGCAGAGGGCCATGGCAGGACGCATCCACTCCAGCCGGCCGCACAGCCGCAGGCTGCCGCCCGGACCCTGGTCGACCCCGCCCTTGAGGAACTGGCTGACGAGCACGCGGGAGCCGAGTCCGGCGGCCCGCAGCGCCTGGCTGAACACGGTCGCGAAGGAGCCCCGGAAGGGAGCCGTGTGGATCTGGAGCAGGCCCTCCGGCTCCGGCACGAGCCGCAGGGTCGGAGGCAGGAGCTGGAGGCCGTCGCGACGACCGGCCGGATCCCGCTGGGGAGGACGGGGATGGGCGAGGCTGGCGGTCATGGCGACCCGGCTCCTGGCACCTGAATGTAGCGGCTGGATCGGGTCCCGCACACCATCCATGGTGGGTTCGCCATCACCACCGCCACCAGCACCATGTCCGCCGCCCCCCCATGCCCCGTCGATCCCCCGTCCCGCCGCGCCGGCGGCCGGGCCGACGACGTCCTGCGGCCGGTCCGCTTCCAGCCGGACCCCATGGGCTTCGCCCTCGGTTCCGTCACGATCGAGGCGGGCCGCACCCGGGTGCTGTGCAGCGTCTGCCTCGAGGAGGAGGTGCCCGCCTGGCGGCGGGGATCCGGCCGGGGATGGCTCACGGCCGAATACCGCCTGCTGCCGGCTTCCACCCCCAGCCGCCAGCCCCGTGAACTGCTGCGGCTTTCCGGCCGCACCCAGGAGATCCAGCGGCTGATCGGCCGCAGCCTGCGGGCCGCCCTCGACACCGCCGCCCTCGGCGAGCGCACCCTGCTTGTCGATTGCGACGTGCTCCAGGCCGATGCGGGCACCCGCACCGCGGCGGTCACGGGGGCCTGGACCGCCGTGGCGGTCGCCGTCGAACGCCTGGTGCGGCGGGGTGTGCTGCCGTCGTCGCCGCTGCGCCGTCAGGTGGCGGCGGTCTCGGTGGGGGTGGTGGAGGGCCGGTCGCTTCTGGATCTCGACTACGGCGAGGACAGCACCGCCGAGGTCGATCTCAACGTCGTGATGGACGACGCGGGCCTCCTGCTGGAGATCCAGGGCACCGCCGAGGGCCAGCCCTTTCCGCGCTCCCGGCTTGCCGATCTGCTCGATCTCGCCGAGGCGGGGATCCGTCGACTGCAGGAGGCCCAGCGGGGTTTCCTGGCGGAAATGGAACAGACCGGCGGCCTCTCCTAGTGTCAACCGTTACATGCCGGGGTCTGGGCGATCCGTAGCTTCCCCACCACTCCCCCAGCCACCATGGTCGGCGCCACGAGCGGATTCAGCCGAACACCGCCGCCTCCGGGCTCCGGGAGCGCTGCGGGGACCGACGCCGGCTTCAGCCCCGCCTCCCTGCTCGAGGTGATGCGTGGCCTTTCGGGCAGCAGCCTCGAGACCATCGAACGCGGCAAGACCATTTTCTTCCCGGGGGATCCCGCCGAGCGGGTCTATCTGCTGCGCCGGGGGGCCGTGAGGCTCTCGCGGGTCTACGAGTCCGGCGAGGAGATCACGGTGGCGCTGCTGCGGGAGAACAGCATCTTCGGCGTGCTGTCCCTGCTGACCGGCCAACGCTCCGACCGCTTCTACCACGCCATCGCCTTCACCCGGGTGGAGATGGTCACTGCCCCGGCGAGCTCGGTGCGGCGGGCGATCGAACAGGACGCCAGCGTCGGCCTGCTGCTCCTGCAGGGCCTCTCCTCCCGCATCCTGCAGACGGAGACGATGATCGAGACCCTCACCCACCGCGACATGTCCTCGCGGCTCGTGAGTTTCCTGCTGGTTCTCTGCCGCGATTTCGGAGTGCCCGGCAACGAGGGCATCACCATCGACCTGCGGCTCTCCCACCAGGCGATCGCCGAGGCGATCGGTTCCACCCGCGTCACCATCACCCGCCTGCTCGGTGATCTGCGCAACGAGGGTCTGGTGCAGATCGACCGCAAGAAGATCACCGTCTTCGACCCCATCGCCCTGGCGAAGCGGTTCAGCTGACCCAGGCCCGCCAGGGATACTGGGGGCTCACCGGAGCAGGCCGTGTCGGGCTGGCTGCTGATCCTGGCGCTGCTGGTCCTCGGCGGGGTGCTCTCCACCCTCGGCGATCGTCTGGGCAGCCGGGTGGGCAAGGCCCGTCTCACGATCTTCAACCTGCGTCCGCGCAACACGGCGGTGGTGATCACGGCGCTGACCGGCAGCCTGATCAGCGCGGTCTCCCTGGGACTCATGCTCCTGGTGAGCCAGCGGCTGCGGGTGGGGCTCTTCGAGCTCGATCAGATCCAGGAGCGCCTGCGGCAGAGCCGTGGCGCCCTCGACAGCACCCGCTCCACCCTGCGCAGAAGTCAGGCGGAGCTGGCGCGGGCGGAGCAGGAACGCCGCAAGGCCGTGGGCAGCCGTGACCGGGCCGAGGCGGATCTGAAGCGGGCGCGCCAGGCCCTCGGCGCCGCCGAGAAGCGCGTCGCGACCCTCCGCAGCGAACTCCAGCCCCTCCAGGAGCAACGCCGCCGTCTGGAGCGGGAGCGGGAACGGCTGAGCCGGGAGGTGAAGGCCCGCGACGCGGAGATCCGTTCCACCGAGGCCGAGCTCAGCGACGTGCGGGCCCGCATCGCCGCCGCCGAGGCCGAGCTCCGCAATCTCGAAAGCAACGTGATCGCCCTGCGGCGGGGTGACGTCGTGATCGCCAGCGGCCAGCCGCTGGCCTCGGCCAAGGTGAAGCTCGAGAACCCCAGGCAGGCCCGCGAGGTGATCGACGCCCTGCTGCAGCAGGCCAACCTCGCCGTCTACCGGAGACTGCTGCCCGGCGAGCGGCCGGATCAGCGGGTGCTGCTCGTGCCGCGGGACGACGTCGAACGTCTCGAGCAGCTGCTCGGCCGACCCGGCAGCTGGGTCGTCACCATCCGTTCCGCCGCCAACGTGCTCCGGGGGGAGAAGAGGGTGCTGGCCTTCCCCGATCTGCGTCCCAACCGCACGGTGGTGCGCCAGGGCGAGGTGATGGCCAGCACCACCTTCGAGGGGGATGTCCGCAGCCCCGAGGAGGTGCGCAGCCGCCTCAATCTGCTGCTCGCCGCCGCCTTCGCCCGCGCCCAGCGGCAGGGCACCCTGGAGGAGGGGCTGCAGTTCGACGTGTCCGCCTTCAACGACCTCGGCCGCCGCCTCAGCGAGCGGCCGCCGGGCCAGAGGGTGAACCTCGAGGCGGTGGCGCTCCGTGATGCCGAAACGCCCGATCCGATCCTGGTGGAGCTCCGCTGGATCCAGCCATGACCGGGCCGGTGGCCGCCCTGGATCCCGGCCGCAGCAAGTGCGGGCTGGTGCTCACCGATCCCCGTCGCCGGGTGATCCGCGAGGCCCTGGTGCTGCCGCCGGAGGCCGCCTGGGAGACCCTGCGGGGCTGGAAGGCTTGCCCCGGCGGCCCGGCGCTCGTGGTGATCGGCGACGGAACCGGCAGCGGTGCCTGGAGACGTCGGCTCGAGCCGCTCATGGAGGTGATCGCGGTGGACGAGCGGGGAACGACGCTGGCGGCCCGGCGGCGGTACTGGCAGCTGCACCCGCCGCGGGGATGGCGGCGGTGTCTGCCGGAGGGTCTGCGGCAGCCACCGCGGGACTGGGACGACGTGGTGGCGCAGCTGCTGCTGGAGCGCTGGCTGGGCAGGGACCTGCCGCGGCAGCTCCCTCAGAAGGAGGCCCGCACCGTGAAGGCGTAGTCGCCTCCGGGCTCGAGCTCGTAGTCGGCCTTGAGCAGGAAGCGCAGCAGGGCATCCTGGATGAGGGCGCGTCCGAGCGAGGGCTCCACCGCCAGCTCCCCGCGGTCGAACGCCCAGCGGAAGTGCCAGCGGAACCCCGAGGCGGCCACCTCGCCCTCCAGCAGGCAGGGCTGGAAGCTGCGGCGCAGCACGCTGAGCCTGGCGGTGGTGGTGGGCAGGCGGCTCACGGAACGGGAAGAAGGGATCGGCGCGGCCCTCAGCCTGCCGCGACTTCGGCGCGAAAACCGTTCAACCGGTTGCCGGCCCGCGCCAGACCCTGACGCCGGATCAGATCGATGCCGGCCTCCACCTCCTCGAGCACCTGCTCCAGCACCTGACGTTCCTCCGGCTCGAAGCGGCCGAGCACATGGGAGACGGTGCGGGCCCGGCGATCGGCGGGGAGGCCGGCCGGTGCCCCGATGCCGATGCGCAGCCGGGCGAACTCCTGGGTGCCGAGATGCTGGATCGTGCTGCGCAGTCCGTTGTGGCCGCCCGCGCTGCCGGAGGCCCGCAGTCGGAGCCTGCCGAGCGGCAGATCCATGTCGTCCACGATCACCAGGATCTGGGAGGGACTGAGACGGAACCAGTCCAGCGCCGCGCGGATCGAGCGGCCGCTCTCGTTCATGTAGGTCTGGGGCATGAGCAGCCGCAGGCGCTGCGGGCCGCTGCCGATCTCGCTCAGCAGACCCTGCAGCCGCCCCTGCTGGCGGAAGCGGACCTCCGCCGCCAGCGCCAGGCGCTCGAGCACCATGAAGCCCACGTTGTGGCGGGTGCCGGCATAGCGCGTGCCCGGGTTGCCGAGCCCCACCAGCAGCTGGAGATCCACGCCGGTTGTGCCGCCCGCTTCAGGAGGAGGGCTCCTCGCCGGCCGCGACCCGGTCCGGCGGCGGCGGCGAGGGCGGGATGGCGGCGGTGGAGCCGCCCTCCTCGCTCATGGCCTGCCGGAACTCCTTCTCGAATTCCTGGGAAGCCGACTGGAACCCCCGCAGCGTGCGCCCGAGGGTCTTGCCCAGCTCGGGGAGCCGCCGTGGGCCGAACACCAGAAGCCCGATGGCGGCGATGACCGCGAGCTCGGGGAGGCCGATTCCGAAAACGTTCATGGAGCGGTGCCGGGGACGGCGGAGAGGGGCTCAGCCGTTCCAGTTGACGTTGATGCCCTCGAGCAGGAGCGACTTGTTGTACAGCTGCAGGATCACCAGCAGGAAGACGAAGAACAGCAGCATGAACACGCCCATCACCGGGGTGGTCCCCCAGCCCGGGACCACCTTGCCGTACTCGGAGTTCAGCGGACGCAGGAGGTCTCCCAGACGGGTGCGTTGGGCCATGGCGACGCGGTGCCTTCGGGCAGCAAATCGGTGTCGTTACTGTAAGCGGGACGCCGACGACCCCGGAAAGGCCGTCGGGACTTGTGACGAATCCCCGAGGCCATGGAATCCGCCGGTACCTCTCCCGCCCTGTCGGTGGCCCTCGCCGTCCTGGCGGTCCTGCTCGCCCTCACCGGGTTCGGCATCTACACCGCCTTCGGCCCTCCCTCCAAGCGCCTGGCCGATCCCTTCGACGACCACGAGGACTGAGCCGGCCTGACCGCCCGCCGCCTTCAGGTCGCCGGCGGCCGCAGACGCCAGCTCCCGATCTGCCAGGGCCTCAGCAGCAGCGGATCCTCCACCGGAGCGGGGCGTTCCTGAGCCAGGTCGGCGATCCTCTCCACCACCCGCCACGGGGCAGGCAGATGGAGCCAGCGCCGGCAGGGTCCCAGGTTCTGCACCACCAGGACCATCGCGCCGCTGCCGTCCGCGGCACGGCGCAGATCGATGAGCTGGAGATCCCGCGGCAGCGGCGGCAACGGCCGCCAGCCGACCGGCGGGTCCTTCACCGGGTGGCACCAGAGCGGTTCGCGCAGCCGTTGCGCCTGCAGCGGCACCGCCGCCCGCCGCCATCCTCCCGGGGTCGGCATCAGGGCCAGCCTCAGGCGCTGCAGGCCGTTGTCGGCGCCGGGATCGGGCCAGGTGGGCGCCCGCAGCAGCGAGATGCCCAGGGCCTCCGGGCTGGCTGAAACGCCCTGGGGACCGTCCAGCAGCACCGCCAGACCCTCCTCCTGCCCCACCGCCGCGATCCAGCTCACCGCGGGCACCTCCCAGCGGGCTTCCTCCCGGGCGGTGGCGGGCCCGGCGGGGCGCTCGATCACCCCGCCGGGGGTGTCGGCCGCCCAGCGCGCGAACGGCCGGGCCAGGGGAATCTCCAGCCGCAGCAGCTCGTGGACCTGCCGCCACTCCACCCGCAGGATCAGCTCCAGCCAGGGGGCGCCGGCCAGCAGCCGGCCGTCCAGCCGCAGGGCGCTGGCGCCACACCGGCCGCGCCAGACGAAGCGGCTGCAGAGGGGACCCCGTTCGACCCACCGGGGGGGCCCGTCCCAATGCCACGGCAGCGGATGAGCCCGGTGGTCGGCGGCGATGTCCCAGGCGTCCCAGTATTCGCCCCGGTCCCTCCAGCGGCACCAGGCCAGGGGGGCGCCCAGCAGGGCACCGCCGCCGTCATCGGCGCCGATCTGCTCGACGCCCGCGGGGCCGATGACGGCGGTGACACGGCCATTGCTCAGCCGCCAGCGCGGGCCGGCGGCATCCCCCAGGCGCTCCAGCCGCACGGGATGACTCACCGCGGCGGCCTCGGCGCCGGGCGCTTCCTCTCCCGCCGTGCGCCTGAGCATCAGGCCGTCGAGGCCGTCGATGCCCGGCAGCTGCACCCAGCGGCCACCGCCTGGAGCGGTCTGGGCCGGCAGAGGCTTTCCGCCCTCCGCCACCGACCACGTCCCGGCGGGAAGGCGCGCCGTGCGCGGTTCCGCCGGAAGGGGCTGGAGCTGCATCACCCGCCAGGGCTGATGCTCCCCGTGTCGCCGCGTGGCTCCGAGGGCCCCGTCCCTGAGGCGGCGTGCCCGTCGCCGCGCCTGACGCCACAGGGGCGCGGCCTGTTCGAACACCGCCGGGATCGAGGTGCCGGGCAGGATGTCGTGGAACTGCTGGAACAGCAGCGGCCGCCAGTCCGGCGGGGGCGCTTCCGTTGCCGGGTCCCGGAGGGCGAGGGCCACCTCCGCCTCCCGCAGCAGGCGCTCGAGGCTGCGGTTGTGGCGCTTCTGGTCCGGTCGGCTGGTGGCGCAGCCGCGGTGCAGCTCCAGATAGAGCTCATCGCGCCACACCGGCAGCGTGGAGGCGAGCGGCTCGAGGCGGGCGAGATGGGCGCGGAGGGTGCCGTGGCGCTGGGGGGCGGCGGCCGGGTGGTGCTGCCACAGCGCCAGCTGCTCCAGCATCGCGGCGGTGGGGCCCCCGCCGTGATCGCCCACCCCGGGCAGCCACAGCGTCTCCTCGCAGCCGCTGGCCTGCTGCCAGAGGATCCGCTGCTTCTCCATGGCCACGGGGTCGCCGTCGGTGCCGATCGGGGCGGTCATCAGGGCGAGCACCTCGCCACCGCAGCGACCACGCCAGCGGAAGAGGCGGTGGGGAAAGGGATTGGTCGCGTTCCAGGCGAGCTTGTGGGTGCAGAACCAGCGCACCCCGCAGGCGGCCGCCACCGGCGGCAGGCCGGCACTGAAGCCGAAGCTGTCCGGCAGCCAGGCCAGGCTGTGCTCCCATTCCGGGAAGGTGGCGCGGCTGTAGCGCTGGCCCTCCAGGAACTGCCGCAGCAGCGAGGCGGTGCTCACCAGCACGCAGTCGGTCTCCACCCAGGGGCCGTTCAGGGGCTCCCAGCGGCCGTCCCGCATGGCCCGGCGGATCCGTGCGAACAACGCCGGTCTCTGCCGCTCCAGCCAGGCGTAGAGGGCGGGCGTGGAATGCCCGAAATGGAGCGCGGGGAAGCGGTCCATCAGCGCGAGCACGGAAAGAAAGGTCCGCTCCGCCGCCCGCCAGGTGTCGGCCACCGGCCAGAGCCAGGCCAGATCGAGGTGGGCGTGGCCGAGCAGGTGGAACCCGCCGCCTCCGGGTGCCCGATCCCGCCCATGAAGGCGGCGCAGATCCTCGAGCTCGCCCACGACACCGGCGAGCAGGCCGGCCGGGTCGCGCGGATCCAGCGGCTCCCGTTCGATCCGGCTGTGGATCAGGGCGCCGTCGTCGTGCAGCGGGCTGCGCAGGCGCAGTTCCAGATCCAGCGGCTGCCCCTCCCACCAGCTGCCCGGCAGGGGCCAGCGGCAGGCCGTGTCGAAGAGGTCTCCTTCCACCACCGGCCGGCCGTCCGCCAGCAGCTCGGCCCGTTCCGCCCACCACCGCAGCACCAGCCGCGCCACCGCCCGCGGCGCCCCCGGCTGAAGCCAGCTCCGGGGGCAGACCGAACGCAGGTGCAGGAACAGCCAGCCGCCCCCCCGCGGCCACACCAGCATCCCCCTCCCCACCCAGTCGGGCCGGTGAATCCTTCCCCAGGCTTGCCCTGGAGCGCCGCCGGGGCTGCCGCCGTCCCCGAGCCGCCGCCATCGCCCCTGCAGGTCGAGGCGCTGCCCTGCCGCAAACGTTTCATTCCCCCCGCGATGCGGTGGCTCCGGGGCCTCGGACATGGTGGAAGGCCAAGCAGGCCCCATAGGATGATGCGGCTGCCGCAGGGTCGCCCCGGCACCCGCCGGCGCCCGTCACTCCCTGTCACCCGCCGGACAGTCCATGCTCGCCCTCAAGATCTCGGTCTACTCGGTCGTCTTCTTCTTCATCGGGATCTTCGTGTTCGGCTTCCTGGCCAGCGACC